>NZ_JBVITR010000007.1:129005-177757 GCF_055574875.1 Streptomyces sp. NPDC034670 | reverse complement strand
AGCCTGACGTGGGGTCGGGCGAAGGGGCGGCCCCCCAAGCGTAAAACGGGGGTACCCGAAAAGGCGGGCCGGGGGGGCGGGGCGGGTCCTGCGCTCCCCCCCGCGCGCAAACGCTTGCGCAAGCGTTTACGTCCGCCGCCGGATGGGATACCTTCCCGGCTCGGAGGGGGCCGCGCGGGGTGCCGGAGGGAGAGCGCACGATGGCGACGATGGCGGACGTGGCACGCAGCGCCGGTGTCTCGGTCGCGACCGTCTCGCACGTCCTGAACGGCACCCGGCCGGTGCTGCCGCACACCCGGCGGGCGGTGCTGGACGCCGTCGAGGAACTCGGCTACACGCCGAACACCCTGGCCCGGTCCCTGGTGACCTCCCGCACCCGCACGATCGGGCTGGCGGTGTCGGCGATCAGCAACCCGTACTTCACCGAGATCCTCCAGGGCGTCGAGGCCGGGGCCCTGGAGCAGGGTTACAGCCTGCTCATCGCCGACCCGCACGACGACCCGGAGCACGAGCGCAAGGTCGTCCAGCTGCTGCACGAGCGCCGGGTGGAGGGCGTGATCGCCGCGCCCTCCGCGCAGCCGCGCAAGCTCCTCGCCTATCTCGGGCGGCACCGGGTGCCGGCCGTGTTCCTGGACCGGGTGGTCGACGACCCGGGGGACGGCAGCGCGCGCTTCGACCAGGTCTGCGCCGAGAACACCGGGCCGACGGCCCGGCTGGTCACCCACCTCGCCGAGCTCGGCCACCGCAGGATCGCCCTGGTCGCCGGGGCGCCGGGGCTCAGCACCACCACCGAGCGGATCGCCGGGTACCGGCGCGGTCTGGCGGCCGCCGGGCTGCCGTACGACGAGCGGCTCCTGGCGCACGGCGACTCCGAGTCGGCCGGTGCCGAACGGGCCACCGCCGCCCTGCTGTCCCTGGGGGCGCCCCCCACCGCGCTGGTCACCGCCAACAACGCCATGACGATCGGCGCGCTGCGCGCCCTGCGGGACCGCGGGGCGTCCGTGCCCGGGGACATCGCGCTGTGCTGTTTCGACGACTTCGCCTGGGCGGACCTGTTCTCGCCCCGGCTCACCGCGATCGCGCAGCCCGGCAGGGACATCGGCGCCCGCGCGGTCCGGGTGCTCCTGGACCGCCTCGCCGAGCCGGACCGGCCCGCGCGGACGGTGCGGCTCCCGTGCGTCTTCGTGCACCGCACGTCCTGCGGCTGCCCGGACCGGCCGGCGTCCGGGCGCGCCGGTCCCCGCCGCACGTCCCGGCAGTCGGAGCAGCCGGAGCAGTCCGTGCAGTCCGTGCAGTCCGTGCAGTCGGAAAGGAACCTTCCGTGATCGTCGTGGCCGGTGAGGCACTGATCGACCTGGTACCGCGGGGCGCGGGCGCGCTCGCGGCGCTGACGCCGGCCCTCGGCGGCGGCCCCTTCAACACGGCGGTGGCGCTCGGGCGCCTCGGCTCCCCCACCGCCTTCTGCTCCCGGGTGTCCCGCGACGCCTTCGGCGAGGCGCTGCTGGACCGGCTGCGGGAGACCGGCGTGGACGTGTCGTCGGTGCAGCGCGGGGACGAGCCGACGACGCTCGCCGTCGCCGCGGTCGGCGCGGACGGCTCGGCGGCGTACACCTTCTACGTGGAGGGGACCGCGGACCGGCTGTTCACGGCGCCCCGGGCGCTGCCGGCCGGTACCCGCGCGGTGTCCTTCGGAACCTGCTCCCTCGTCCTGGAGCCGGGCGCGAGCGCCTACGAGGAGCTGCTGCGCACCGCGTCCGCCCGAGGCGTGTTCACCGCGCTGGACCCCAACATCCGTCCGGGGCTCATCCCCGATCCCGACGCCTACCGGGCCCGGTTCGAGAGCTGGCTGCCGTCGGTGTCGCTGCTGAAACTGTCCGCGGAGGACGCCGAGTGGCTCGGCGGGTCCCCCCGGGAATGGGCGGCCGCCGGTCCGGCGGCGGTGGTGGTCACCCGGGGCGGTGACGGGCTGACCGTGTTCACCCGCGGGGGCGGTGAGCACTCCGTGCCGGGCGAGCGGGTCGAGGTGGTGGACACCATCGGCGCCGGTGACACGGTGAACGCGGCCCTGCTGCACGGTCTCGCGGCCCGGAACGCACTCGGTGACGAGGGCGTGGCCGCCCTGGACGCCGACGGCTGGACGGGGCTGCTCGGCTTCGCGGCGCGCGCGGCGGCGGTCACCTGTTCGCGCGCGGGCGCGGAACCGCCGTACGCGCACGAGGTGGGACACGAGGTGGGAACGGGCCGCTGAGCCCGCGGCGGGTCCCGGCCGGCGGGGCGCCCAGCGTCCCCGGCGGGGTTCCCGGCGTCCCCTGCGGAGGTCCCCGGGCGGCGGAGGCGGCCGGGGCGCCGGCCCGGAAGGCGGCGGGACCCGGCGCCGTGTCCCGGGGAGGCGGGCTCCCGCGGGACACGGCGCGCGCCGGTGCGGACCGGCCCCGTCAGGCCTCGGAGGCCCCGGCCTTCTTCCTGGCGGCGGTGGAGCCGACCGCCTTGGTGGCGGTCTTGCGGGTGGTGGACCGGGCGGCGACCGTCTTCTTCGCCGCCGCCTTGCGCGGGGCCGGCGCCGTCCGGGTGGCGTCGCTGATCCTCTCCGGGCCCAGGATCTCCCGCAGGAACTTGCCGGTGTGGCTGGTCGGCACGCTCGCGACCTGCTCGGGCGTGCCCTCCGCGACGACCAGGCCACCGCCGGAGCCGCCCTCGGGGCCCATGTCGACGACCCAGTCGGCGGTCTTGATCACGTCGAGGTTGTGCTCGATGACGATGACCGTGTTGCCCTTGTCGACCAGGCCCGACAGGACCTTCAGCAGCTTGTTGATGTCCTCGAAGTGCAGACCGGTGGTCGGCTCGTCCAGGACGTAGACCGTACGGCCGGTGGAGCGCTTCTGCAGCTCGCTGGCGAGCTTCACGCGCTGCGCCTCACCGCCGGACAGGGTGGTCGCGGCCTGGCCGAGCCGGACGTAGCCGAGCCCGACGTCGTTGAGCGTCCTCAGGTGGCGGGAGATCGCCGGGACGGCCTCGAAGAAGTGCAGGGCCTCCTCGATCGGCATGTTGAGGACGTCGGCGATGGACTTGCCCTTGTAGTGGACCTCCAGGGTCTCCCGGTTGTAGCGGGCGCCGTGGCAGACCTCGCACGGGACGTACACGTCCGGGAGGAAGTTCATCTCGATCTTGATGGTGCCGTCGCCCGCGCAGTTCTCGCAGCGCCCGCCCTTGACGTTGAAGGAGAAGCGGCCCGGCAGGTAACCGCGGACCTTCGCCTCGGTGGTCTCGGCGAACAGCTTGCGGACGTGGTCGAAGACGCCGGTGTAGGTCGCCGGGTTGGAGCGCGGGGTGCGGCCGATGGGCGACTGGTCGACGTGGACGACCTTGTCGACGAGGTCGTCGCCGTCCACCCGCGTGTGCCGGCCGGGGACGCTGCGGGCGCCGTTCAGCTCGCGGGCCAGGTGGGTGTACAGGATGTCGTTGACCAGCGTGGACTTGCCGGAGCCGGAGACGCCGGTGACCGCGGTGAACACGCCCAGCGGGAAGGACACGTCGATGTCCTGGAGGTTGTTCTCGCGGGCGCCGTGCACCGTGAGCCGGCGCGACGGGTCGTGCGGGCGGCGGACCTCGGGCAGCGGGATGGACTTCCGGCCGGACAGGTACTGGCCGGTCTGCGACTCGGCGTTGTCGAGCAACTCCTTGTAGGAGCCGCTGTGCACGACCTTGCCGCCGTGCTCGCCGGCGCCGGGACCGATGTCGACGACCCAGTCGGCGGTCTTGATGGTGTCCTCGTCGTGCTCCACGACGATGAGCGTGTTGCCCATGTCGCGCAGCCGGACCAGGGTCTCGATCAGCCGGTGGTTGTCCCGCTGGTGCAGGCCGATGGACGGCTCGTCGAGGACGTAGAGCACGCCGACGAGTCCGGAGCCGATCTGGGTGGCCAGGCGGATGCGCTGGGCCTCGCCGCCGGAGAGGGTGCCCGCCGCGCGGTTGAGCGAGAGGTAGTCCAGGCCGACGTCGACCAGGAAGCGCAGCCGCTCGTTGACCTCCTTGAGCACGCGCTCGGCGATCTTCTTGTCGCGGGCGGTGAGCTTCAGCTCGCCCAGGAAGTCCGCGCAGTCGCTGATGGACATCGCGGAGACCTCGGCGATGGACTTGCCCATGACCGTGACGGCGAGGACGACCGGCTTGAGGCGGGCGCCCTCGCAGGCGGGGCAGGGCACCTCGCGCATGTACCCCTCGAAGCGCTCGCGGCTGGCGTCGCTCTCGGCCTCGCCGTGCCGGCGCTTGACGAAGGGGACGGCACCCTCGAAGGCCGTGGTGTACCGGCGCTCGCGGCCGTAGCGGTTGCGGTAGCGGACCTCGACCTGGGTCTTGTGTCCGTACAGCAGCGCCTTCCTGGCGCGCTGCGGCAGGCCCCCGAAGGGGATGTCCGTGCGGAAGCCCAGCGCCTCCGCGAGGGCGCCGATCAGGCGGTCGAAGTAGTCCTTGGTGTGGCCGTGCGACCAGGGGTGGATGGCGCCCTCGTCGAGGCTCTTGTCCGGGTCGGGGACGACCAGTTCCGGGTCGACCTCCATCCGCGTGCCGATGCCGGTGCACTCGGGGCAGGCGCCGAAGGGCGAGTTGAAGGAGAAGGAACGGGGCTCCAGCTCCTCGAAGGACAGGTCGTCGTACGGGCAGTACAGGTGCTCGGAGTACATGCGCTCGCGCTCGGGGTCGTCCTCGGGGAGGTCGACGAAGTCGAGCACGACCATGCCGCCGGACAGGCCGAGGGCGGTCTCCACGGAGTCGGTGAGGCGGCGCTTGGCGCTCTCCTTCACCGTGAGGCGGTCGACGACCACCTCGATGGTGTGCTTCTCCTGCTTCTTCAGCGTGGGCGGCTGGGAGAGCTGGACGGTCTCGCCGTCCACCCGGGCGCGGGAGTAGCCCTTGGTCTGGAGGTCGGCGAAGAGGTCGACGAACTCCCCCTTGCGCTCGCGCACCAGCGGGGAGAGCACCTGGAAGCGGCTGCCCTCCGGCAGTTCCAGGACCCGGTCGACGATGGCCTGCGGCGACTGCCGCGAGATCGGCCGGCCGCACTCGGGGCAGTGCGGCTTGCCGATGCGCGCGAAGAGCAGGCGCAGGTAGTCGTAGACCTCGGTGATGGTGCCGACCGTGGAGCGGGGGTTGCGCGAGGTCGACTTCTGGTCGATGGAGACCGCCGGGGACAGGCCCTCGATGAAGTCGACGTCCGGCTTGTCCATCTGGCCGAGGAACTGCCGGGCGTACGAGGAGAGCGACTCCACGTAGCGCCGCTGCCCCTCGGCGAAGATCGTGTCGAACGCCAGCGAGGACTTGCCCGACCCCGACAGGCCCGTGAAGACGATGAGCGAGTCGCGCGGGAGGTCGAGCGAGACGTTCTTGAGGTTGTGCTCGCGCGCTCCACGGACGATGAGACGGTCGGCCACGCGGGTCCGCACCTTTCTTGAGGGAAGTGACAGGGGCGGGGCCCCCGTGCTTTCTCAGACTAGGGGGAGCCACTGACAACGCCGGTCGGGTTCACGGGTTGAGAACAAACCCAGACCATCCAGCATGCCCGACGCCGCCCACGACCTTATAGCACGCGCATTCGATTTACGGCTCCGCTCGCCTCCCTTCACTCGAAGGTGTGGCGCGGCTAGGGTCGGCGCCATGATGGATCACGCCCATGACCTGGCGTTCGTGCAGACCGCGACCGAACGGCTGCTCACCGCGGTCGGCACCCTGGACAACGCGGCTGTGACCCAGTCGTCACGGTTGCCCGGCTGGACCCGCGGTCACGTGCTGACCCACCTCGCCCGCAACGCGGACGCCCTGGTGAACGTCCTCGAGGGGCGCCCCATGTACGTCTCCGGCGAGGCCCGGGAGGCCGACATCGAGCAGGGCGCGGGGCGCCCCCTCGACGCGCACCTCGCCGACGTGCGGGAGAGCGCGGAGCGCTTCCGGACCGCGTGCGCCGCACCGGCGGACTGGTCGCGCACGGTGGAGCTGCGCAACGGGGTCACCGACCGGGCGGCCCGGGTGCCCTTCCGGCGCTGGGTCGAGGTGGAGCTGCACCACGTGGACCTCGGCGTCGGCTACGAACTGGAGGACCTGCCGGCGGAGTTCGTGACCCGGGAGATCGACTTCCTGGCGCGGCGGTTCGCCGGGCACCGGGACGTGCCCGCGACGCGCCTGACCGACCCCGACGGCCGCTCCTGGAACACCGGGGGCGGGGCCGGGGGCGGCCCGGTCACGGTCGAGGGCGCGGCCGCCGACCTGCTCGGCTGGCTCGCCGGGCGCCGTGACGGCTCCGGGCTGAGGGTGGGGGGAGGCGCGCTTCCGGCGCTCCCGCCGCTGTAGCGGGGACGCTCCCCCGCCGCACCGGGGACGACCGCGCGGGGGTCGCCGCTATAGGCTGGCGGTCATGACGTACAGCGGTCGGGTGACGGTCGGCGGTCCGGCCGACGTGCACGAGCTCAAGGACCTGATGATCACCAAGGTCGCGGTCGGCCCCATGAGCAACAACGCCTATCTGCTGCGGTGCCGGGCCACCGACGAGCAGTTGCTGATCGACGCGGCCGACGACGCGCGGACCCTGCTGGGCACGATCGGTGACGACGGCCTCGCGTCCGTCGTCACCACCCACCGGCACGGCGACCACTGGCAGGCGCTGGCCGAGGTGGTGGCCGCCACCGGCGCCCGCACCCACGCCGGCCGGTACGACGCCGAGGGCATCCCGGTGCCGACCGACGTCCTGGTCGACGACGGCGACACCCTGCGCGTGGGGCGGGTGGAGCTGACCGCCCGCCACCTGGCCGGGCACACGCCCGGATCGATCGCCCTGGTCTACGACGATCCGCACGGGCATCCGCACGTGTTCACCGGGGACTGCCTGTTCCCGGGCGGTGTGGGCAACACCCACCAGGACCCGGAGGCGTTCGCCAGCCTGATCCGCGACGTCGAGACCAAGATCTTCGACGTGCTCCCCGACGAGACCTGGGTCTATCCCGGCCACGGCAACGACACCACGCTGGGCGCCGAGCGCCCGCACCTGCCGGAGTGGCACGCGCGCGGGTGGTGAGCGGCCGGGCTCACGCCTCGGCCACCCCCGTGCCGGCCAGCGCCGCGATCCGCTCCACGGCGAACACGTACCCCTGCACCCCGCATCCCGCGATGACGCCGTCGGCGCGCAGGGAGACGTAGGAGTGGTGCCGGAAGGACTCGCGCCGGTGGATGTTGGAGATGTGGACCTCCACCACGGGCAGGCCGTCGCAGGCGTTGAGGGCGTCCAGGATCGCGACGGAGGTGTGCGAGTACGCGCCGGGGTTGATGACGATCCCGCAGTGGTTCAGCCGCGCCTCGTGGATCCAGTCCACCAGCTGTCCCTCGTGGTTGGACTGGCGCAGGTCCACCGTGCCGTTGTGGGCGGCCGCCGCCCTGGCGCACCGTGCCTCCACGTCGGCGAGGGTGTCGGAACCGTAGATCTCCGGCTGGCGCTGTCCGAGCAGGTTCAGGTTGGGCCCGTTGAGGATCATGATCGGGGCGGTGGCCAGATTGCGGGGCACGGTTCCTCCGGTCCGTTCGGGGTGGGGCGCGGTCCCGCCGGGACCGCCGCTGGGACCCGGTCTATCACGGTGCGCCGCACGGCCGCCCGGTCCCGGGTGAACCGCACGCGGCGGCTCACCCGGGACCGTCGGTCCGCCTCCCGTACCGCTACGGGTTGATCGCCAGCTCCAGATAGGCCGCGAGCAGCACCAGGTGCACTCCGCCCTGGAGCGGTGTGGCCCGGCCGGGGACCACGGTCAGCGCGCTCACCACCACGGTCAGGGCGAGCAGCACCATGTGGGTGCTGCCCAGGCCGAGGACGAGCGGACCGGTGAGCCAGAGGGAGGCGAGCGCGACCGCGGGAATGGTCAGGCCGATGCTCGCCATCGCCGAGCCGAGCGCGAGGTTCATGCTGATCTGGACCTGGTCGCGCCGTGCGGCGCGCACCGCGGCGATGGTCTCGGGAAGGAGGACCAGCAGGGCGATGATCACACCGACGACGGCGTGGGGCAGACCGGCCGTGTCCACCGCGGACTCGATGGCGGGCGAGACCCCTTTGGCAAGGCCGACCACACCGATCAGAGCCAGTCCCAGCAGCCCCAGGCTGATCATCGCGGTGCGCAGGGACGGCGCCTCGGCGTGCTCCTCGACGGGCCCGTCGCCGGTGTCCCCCTCCCCCTGCCGGGCGACGGGCAGGAAGTAGTCGCGGTGGCGCATGGTCTGGGTCGTCACGAACAGGCCGTAGAGGACCAGGGAGATCACCGCCGCGAAGGTGAGCTGCACGGAGGAGAACTCCGGGCCCGGCTTGCTCGTGGTGAACGTCGGCAGCACCAGGCTGAGGGTCGCCAGCGTCGCGACCGTGGCGAGGGCGGATCCGCTGCCCTCCGGGTTGAAGACGGCGGTGCCGTGGCGCAGCGAGCCGACCAGGAGGCTCAGTCCGAGGATGCCGTTGCAGGTGATCATCACCGCCGCGAACACGGTGTCCCTGGCGAGCGTCGCGCTCTTGTCCCCGCCGTCCATCATGAGGGTCACGATCAGCGCCACCTCGATGACGGTGACGGCGACCGCGAGGACCAGGGAGCCGAAGGGCTCACCGACCCGGTGGGCGACCACTTCGGCGTGGTGCACGGCCGCCAGCACGGCCCCCGCGAGGACCACGGTGGCCACCGCCACGACCCCTCCGGGCAGCTCGCGTCCCCAGGTGAAGACCAGCAGGATCACCGCGAGCGGCGGCACCAGGGTCGTCCACCGGGTCGCGAACGGTCTGATCCGAGCGATCACGGGGCGACCGCCCCGGTCCCCGGAGGACGGTGCGCCGCGCCGGAGACCCCTTGGGGCCACCGGTGGACCGGGGCGGGGAGCATGGCCGCCGACGCCGCACGGGGTGCCGGTGTGCTCCGCCGTCCTGATCGCCTCGGGGTCATCATGGTCATGCATGGCCTCCTCGTACGGGTTGATTGCGATGGGCGCCGGCCGTTCGGCGCGGGGGCACGCGCGCTCCGGCCGGGTGTGGACGTGCCTCGGTGGCGTGCCCGTGCAACGCGACACGCCACCGAGACAGGCGGACAGCGGGGAGGAAGGGCCGCGAGGCGCTTCGTCCGTCCCCGGTCCTGGGTGTTGCCCCCGGTGCGACGGCGGGGTCAGGCGTCGATCTCGTCCTTCGCGGGGCCCTCTTCCCGGCCCGCCGCGGCTTCGGCCTCCGCCAGCTTGCGGGAGGCCCGCAGGCTGGTGATCGTGGTGACGATCAGGACCGTGCAGATCACGCCCAGCGAGACCGGGATGCTGATCTCGGGAACGTGGACCCCCGACTCGTGCAGTGCGTGGAGCACCAGCTTCACGCCGATGAAGCCGAGGATGATCGACAGGCCGTAGGAGAGGTGGACCAGCTTCTTCAGCAGGCCGCCGATGAGGAAGTACAGCTGCCGCAGGCCCATCAGGGCGAACGCGTTCGCGGTGAACACGATGTACGGGTCCTGGGTGAGGCCGAAGATCGCGGGGATGGAGTCGAGCGCGAACAGGACGTCGGTGGTGCCGATGGCGAGCATCACGACCAGCATCGGGGTCATGACCCGCTTGCCGTTCTGCTCGATCCACAGCTTGGTGCCGTGGTACCGGTCGGCCACGCCGAAGCGGCGCTCGGCGGCCTTGAGGAGCTTGTTCTCCTCGAACTCCTCGTCCTCCTCGTCGGCCCGGGCCTCCTGGATGAGCTTCCAGGCGGTCCAGATCAGGAAGGCCCCGAAGATGTAGAACACCCACGAGAAGCTGGCGATGATCGCGGCGCCCGCGGCGATGAAGACGGCGCGCAGCACCAGGGCGATGAGGACACCGACCAGGAGGACCCGCTGCTGGTACTGCGACGGCACCGCGAACTTCGCCATGATCAGGACGAAGACGAAGAGGTTGTCGACGCTCAGCGACTTCTCGGTGATGAAGCCGGCGAAGAACTCACCGGCGGGCCGGCCGCCGCCGAAGACCAGCAGACCGATCCCGAAGAGCACGGCCAGGGCGATCCAGACGACCGTCCAGATGCCGGCTTCCTTGATGGACACGTCGTGCGGCTTGCGGCCGATGAAAAAGTCGACCGAGATCAGGGCGGCGAGGCCCACGATCGTCAGGACCCACAGGGTCATGGAAACTTCCACTGCGCCTCCGGCAGATACGTCACACGGCAAATGTCAGCGTCGTCGCTGCCGGAGGTCTCTTCCACCCGGGCCCGGACACCGGAAAGAGCCGGGCGGACCCATGGGCCGACGCCCCGGGATCTGGCCTGATCCGTATTGACGGGGTCGCCGCACAGACGGGGAGTACTCCCCTCCGTACGAGGAACAGTACCCCGATCGCCAAGGATTGGTAAAGAGCTAGATAAGCACCGGTATAGAGGCGCAGGTCACAGTGGGTTCACCGAGGGCTCGGCACCGGGCGCGGGCCCGTCACCGGCCCTCCTGGCGGCGGGCGGCGGCGACCTGGGTGAGCACCTGGTCGAGGACCTGGCTGCCGGGCGGCACCACCGGGGGTTCGTACGTCCAGGCGTGCCCGACCCACGGGTCGGCCAGGTGATCGTCGGCCACCGGGGTCAGTCGCAGCAGCGAACGCCACAGCGGGTCGAGCAGCGGGCCGTGGCCGGCGGAATCCTCGCGGTCGGCGACCATCATCAGGTGCACGCCGGTGGACGGCCCCTCGTCGGCGAGGTAGCGCAGCTGGTTGACGGCCCGGTCGTCGAACCCGTGCGGGAAGTCGTTGACGACCAGCAGGTGCCGGGAGGTGTCGAAGCCGGGGGGCAGCGCGTCGGGCGCGCCTGCGCGCAGCGCCATCTGCACCAGGTCGACCCGCCGGGTGAGCCGGCCCAGGACGTCCGCCACGCCCGCGGCGCCCGGGGCGGGCGGGGCCGCGAGCACACCGGTGCGCGTCAGCGGTGCCAGCGCCCGCGCACCGGATCCGACGGGGTCGATGACGTGCACGGTGAACTCACCGGCCGGGTGGACGGCGAGCAGCCGGGCCGCGTGGGCCACCGCCGCCTCCAGGGCGAGGTGCCGCAGGTCGTGGGAGCCGGTGACCGGCCCGCCGGGCGAACCGGCCCGGCCGCTGTCGATCCACAGCCCGCGCTCCAGCGGCAGCCGGAGCAGCATGGGGATGCGGATCCGGTCGGTCTCGGGGAGGCGGAGGTCGCCCAGGCGCAGCGCCATGGGCGTCTCCACGGGCACCCGGTAGGCGTGCCAGACGGGGTTGTCCCAGCGTGCGAAGGCCCGGGGCAGCGCGGGCTCGACGACCTCGGCCTCGGCGACGAGCTGGACGAGGTCCCGGTCGAAGGCCTCCCGCGCCTGGCCGACGAGCAGGTCGTACCGGGCGCGGGCCGCCTCGCGCGCGGCGTCGCCCGGGCCGCCGATCCGGCTGCGCGGGTCGGACAGGGCCTGTTCCAGCTCCTTGTGCCTGCGCGACTCGGCGAAGTCGACGGCGCTCCGGTAGGCGGCGGTGGTGCGGGCCAGGTCCTCGAACATGCCCCAGACCTGGTTGTAGAGCCGCTCCTCCATGGACCAGCCGGTGGCGTCCCCCGCGACGGGGCGCGCGGGCTGTCCGGGCGGGGCCGGCGGGGCGGTCGGCGGGGGCGGCGGGGCGGAGGTCCGCCGCCGGGGGTGGCTGTAGTCGACCGGGCCGCCGGTGGCCGGGGACGGGTCCGCCGCGCCGGCTTCCCCGTACGCCGGCCGGGGGCCGTCCTGTCCCGGCCGGCCTGCCTGCCGTCCGCCGTGCGCGGACGGCACGGGGTCCGGGTCGTCCCGGGGCGCGGTGCCGCTCCGGTCCGGGCCGACGGCCGGTGCCGCGGCCCGGGGGGAGCGGTCGCCGCCGGACGGGCGGGGCGGGGGTGCCTGCACGGAGCGGGCGAGGCCCTGCGCGACCGCCTCGCCGATACCGGCCGCGAGCTGCCGGGCCTGGGGCAGGCCCTGGTCGGTGAGGAGTTCGGCCAGGCCGCCGGCGTACCCCTGGCCGACGGCGCGCACCTTCCAGGCGCCCTGCCGCCGGTAGAGCTCCAGGGCGACGACGGCCGACTCGGCCTCCAGGCCGGTGATGGTGTAGCTGGCGACCTCGGTGCCGTCCAGGCCGGTGACGGCGACGAAGGGGGCCGCCACGGCGCCGAACCGGGTGGGTCCCGGTCCGCCGTCCGGGGCGGGCAGGGCGAGCAGCACGCTGATCCGGTGGACCGCGTCCGTCATGGCGTCCAGGTCCACCGCGAGGCGGTGGTCGGCGGCCGCCTGCCGCGGCACCTCCAGGCCGGGCCGGGTGGGGGCACCCGGATGGGCCACCCACTCCGTCCCGTGGATCCGGCCGTTCCCGTCGCCGAGCGCGGCCGCGGCCACGACCGGTGTGCCGGTCGAGATCCGGATCTCCAGACGGGACCGGGAGAGCGGGTGGTTCTGCCCCCGCACCAGCTCGGCCGTCATCGCCTTCGTCCCCCCTGTGTCGCGTGTGATGGGCGCGTGTGTCACCCGGCCCCGGGTGCGCCTAGAGAACCGGCAGGATCGCCGGCATCAGGTCCTGGAAGGTGCGGCCGTTGGCCGGGTTGCCGAGGGCCGTCATCGTCCAGCCCGAGCCCGCGCGGTGCACCTTCGCCATGATCTGGGCCGTGTAGGCGCCGCCGCCGGCCAGCGTGTAGCGGGCGAGCTCCTGGCCGTTGGTCTCGTCGACGAGGCGGCAGAACGCGTTCTGCACCTCCTGGAAGGTCTGGCCCGTGAAGGAGTTCACGGTGAAGACGATCTGGTCGATGTGGACCGGGACGCGCGACAGGTCGACGAGGATGGCCTCGTCGTCGCCGCCCTGGCCGACACCGCCGACGAGGTTGTCACCGGTGTGCCGCACGGAGCCGTCGTCGCTCACCAGGTGGCGGAAGAAGACCACGTCGACCGGCTGCTTGTCCGCGAACAGGACGGCGGAGGCGTCCAGGTCGATCTCCCGGGTGCGCGAGCCGAACAGGCCGCGGCGGGGAGCCGCCTGCCAGCCCAGACCCATGCGGACCGCGGTCAGGCTGCCGCCGTCGTCCTTCTGAAGACTGATGGCCTGACCCTTGGTCATGTTGACGGTCACGCGCTGATTCCCCTCTCGAACTGTCCCCTGTTGCCGCGAAGCCGCGGTTGCCAGAACCCTACGCAGGAGCACTGACGGCGACGTACCCCGATCCGCACTTTGTGTCGGTCCTGCAACACACTCCGTGCGGCACGGGGCCGGGAGCGCGTCGGGGGCGCCGGCTGCGGGCTGCGGACCGGGCGCCGTCCGGGGCCGTCAGGACAGGCCCGCCTCCCTCATCTGCCGCAGCTCCTTCTTCATCTCGGAGACCTCGTCGCGCAGCCGGGCCGCGATCTCGAACTGGAGGTCCGCGGCGGCGGCCCGCATCCGTGCGGTGAGCTCCTCGATCTGCTCGGCGAGTTCGGCGGCCGGACGGTCGGTCGGCGCCGCTTCCGCGGCCTTGCCCCTGGCGCTCTTCGCTCCCTTGGCCGCCTTGGAACCGAGGGAGGGCACGGGGGCCTTGGTGCCCCCGCCGTCCTTGCCGGCCTTGCGGTAGCCGGAGCCGAGCAGCTGCTCGGTGTCGACGTCCTCGCGGGCGATCTGGGCGACGATGTCGTTGATCTTCTTGCGCAGCGGCTGGGGGTCGACGCCGTTCGCCCGGTTGTAGGCGATCTGCTTCTCCCGGCGGCGGTTGGTCTCGTCGATGGCCTTCGCCATCGCCGGGGTGATCTTGTCGGCGTACATGTGGACCTGGCCGGAGACGTTCCGCGCGGCGCGGCCGATGGTCTGGATCAGGGAGGTGCCGGAGCGCAGGAAGCCCTCCTTGTCGGCGTCGAGGATCGCCACCAGGGACACCTCGGGCAGGTCGAGCCCCTCCCGCAGCAGGTTGATGCCGACCAGGACGTCGAACTCGCCGCTGCGCAGCTCCCGCAGCAGTTCCACCCGGCGCAGGGTGTCGACGTCGCTGTGCAGGTAGCGCACCTGGATGCCGAGTTCCAGGAAGTAGTCGGTGAGGTCCTCGGCCATCTTCTTGGTGAGCGTGGTGACCAGGACGCGCTCGTCCTTCTCGACGCGCGTGCGGATCTCGTGCACCAGGTCGTCGATCTGGCCCTCGGTGGGCTTGACGACGACCTCCGGGTCGACGAGGCCGGTGGGGCGGATGATCTGCTCGACGACGCCGTCCGAGCGGGAGAGCTCGTACGCGCCGGGGGTGGCCGACAGGTAGACGGTCTGGCCGATGCGCTCCTGGAACTCCTCCCACTTCAGCGGCCGGTTGTCCAGCGCGGAGGGCAGCCGGAAGCCGTGGTCGACCAGGGTGCGCTTGCGGGAGGCGTCGCCCTCGTACATGGCGCCGATCTGCGGGACGGTGACGTGCGACTCGTCGATGACGAGGAGGAAGTCGTCCGGGAAGTAGTCCAGCAGGGTGTTGGGCGGGGAGCCGGGCAGGCGGCCGTCGAAGTGCATCGAGTAGTTCTCCACGCCGGAGCAGGTGCCGATCTGGCGGAGCATCTCGAGGTCGTACGTGGTGCGCATGCGCAGCCGCTGGGCCTCCAGGAGCTTGCCCTGCCTCTCCAGCTCGGCCAGGCGCTCGGCGAGTTCCTTCTCGATGTCGCCCACGGCCCGCTCCATGCGCTCGGGGCCGGCGACGTAGTGGGAGGCCGGGAAGACGTACAGCTGCCGGTCGTCGCTGACGATCTCGCCGGTGACCGGGTGGAGGGTGGACAGCGCCTCGATCTCGTCGCCGAACATCTCGATGCGCACGGCGAGTTCCTCGTAGACCGGGAAGATCTCGATGGTGTCGCCGCGGACCCGGAAGGTGCCGCGGGTGAAGGACATGTCGTTGCGCGTGTACTGGATGTCCACGAAGCGGCGCAGCAGCTCGTCCCGGTCGATCTCGTCGCCGACGCGGAGCGGGACCATGCGGTCCACGTACTCCTGCGGGGTGCCGAGGCCGTAGATGCAGGAGACGGAGGCGACCACCACGACGTCGCGGCGGGTGAGCAGCGAGTTGGTCGCGGAGTGGCGCAGCCGCTCGACCTCCTCGTTGATCGAGGAGTCCTTCTCGATGTAGGTGTCCGACTGCGGGACGTACGCCTCGGGCTGGTAGTAGTCGTAGTACGAGACGAAGTACTCGACGGCGTTGTTCGGCAGCAGTTCGCGGAACTCGTTGGCCAGCTGCGCGGCCAGCGTCTTGTTCGGCGCCATCACCAGGGTGGGACGCTGGAGTTTCTCGATCATCCACGCGGTGGTGGCGGACTTGCCGGTACCGGTCGCGCCCAGGAGGACGACGTCCTTCTCACCTGCTTCGATGCGCCGGGCGAGGTCGGCGATGGCCGCGGGCTGGTCGCCGCTGGGCCGGTAGGGACTGACGACCTCGAAGGGCGCCACCGTGCGTTCGATGTGGGAAACGGGCCGCATGCCATCCACCGTACGGCCCGCCACCGACAACCGGTCCGGGTCAGTGCCTCTGCGGGGTGCGGGAGCGGTGTTCCACGGGGCCCCGCACGCGCGGCCGCCGCCGCGCCGGGGCGTGGCGGACGGAGGAGTGGGCGGGGACGCCGGGCCTGCGCTCGGCGGGCGCCGCGACGGGGCCGCCCCGCACCATCAGCGGGTCGAAGAGCACCACGACGCCCGCGAGGACGAGGAGGGCGAGCGGGCCGACCAGCATCGGCCCGAGCAGCGCCGCCGCGGACTCCCCGGCGGCGGGGCCGGAGACGCTGTGGACGTGCACGTCGAGCGCGGCCATCCCCGTGTAGTGCATGCCGGTGACCCCCAGTCCCAGGACGAGGCTCGCGCCCACGCTCCACCGGAAGCCCCCGGTCCGCCCGGTCGCCCACAGGGCGGCGGTCGCGGCGGCCACGGCGACGGCCACGGACGCGGCGACGGTGGGGACGTCGTAGTCCAGGCGGCCGTCGAGGCTCATGCCGGCCATGCCCAGGTAGTGCATCGAGGCGATGCCGAGGCCCGTGACGGCGCCCCCGGTGAACAGGGCCGTCCCGGACGCGCCCCGGTAACCGACGATGAAGATCCCCGTGCCCACCATGGCGACGGCGATGGCGAGGCTCGCGAACGTCGTCGCCCGGTCGTAGTGGATCGGGGTCCCCTCGACGGTGAAGCCCATCATCGCGACGTAGTGCATCGTCCATATGCCGCAGCCGATGGCCGTCGACCCCAGGGCGAGCCAGCCGGGGCGCCAGGAGCGGGCGACCACCATGGCCCTGGCGGTGCAACGCAGGCCCAGGGCGCCGCCGAGGCAGGCCATGAGGTAGGCCACCAGGGGTGTGACCAGACCGTAGCTGAATCCGTCGACCGTGCTCTGCATGCCCGGCTGCCCTTCCCGCCCTGCGCGTCCCGCAGTCCCCGATATGAGCCCCCTTCCCAGGACCGCACCGGCGGCCGGGGTTGACGCAGAGGGTACGGCCCCCACCGGAACGGCCCAACGGCCGTCCGGCGAAGAAACACGCCTCTGCCCCATATGTGTGCCACCAGTGTGCGCGGAACGGGCCGCTCCGTTCAATCCGCGGCCATCCCTCACCCCTCTCGCGTTGACCCTCGGCTGTCACAGTGGAACCGTCCGTGACCGTCCGACGCGAGGAGTACGCATGCGTGCACGCGCCGTCTCCGTACCGACCGCCGCGCTCCTGGGGACCGCGGCCCTCCTGCTCCCGCCCTCCCCCGCCCGGGCCGCCGGCACGCCCCCCGCGGTGATAGCCCACCGGGGCGCCTCCGCGTACGCGCCCGAGAACACCCTGGCCGCCGTCGACAGGGCGGCCGCGCTCGGCATCGAGTGGGTGGAGAACGACGTCCAGCGCACCCGGGACGGTGAGCTCGTCGTCCTCCACGACGACAGCCTGCGGCGCACCACCGACGTCGAGGAGGTCTTCCCGGGGAGGGCGCCGTGGCGGGTGAAGGACTTCACCGCCGCGGAGATCGCCCGGCTGGACGCGGGCAGCTGGTTCGGCCCCGCGTACGCGGGCGCGCGCGTGCCGACGCTCGAGCAGTTCGTGCGCCGGGTCGAGCACCACCGCCAGAAGCTGCTGCTGGAGATCAAGAACCCGCGGCTGTACCCCGGCATCGAGCGGCAGACCCTCAAGGTCCTGAGCAACGAGGGCTGGCTCGACCGCCGGCACGTGCGGGACCGGCTGGTCGTGCAGAGCTTCAGCGCGGACAGCGTGCGCACCGTCCACGAGCTGAAGCCCGCGGTGAGGACCGGCCTCCTCGGTGCGCCGCCCGTGGCGGACCTGCCCGCCTACGCGGGCTTCACCGACCAGATCAACCCCCCGCACGGTTCCCTCTCCGCCGGGTACGTCACCGCCGTGCACTCCCACGACGGGGCGCACGGCGAGCCGTTGGAGGTCCTCACCTGGACCGTGAACGACGCGGCGGCCGCCCGGCGGGTCGCCGGGTTCGGGGTGGACGGGATCATCACCGACACGCCCGACGTGGTGCGGGACGCGGTGGGCGGCTGAGGCGTTCCCCCGCACCGCCCCGGCCCCGCCCCGGCCCGTCCCGCCCCGTTCCGCTCCGGCGTTGTCGGTGGCGGGCCGTGCGGTGAACACAGGGACGGCCACGGGCGGTGCGAACAGCGGGTCGTGTGGGCCGCCGTCGGCACCGGCACCGGTCCGCTGCTGCCGGCGGCGACGCGTCAGGGCCTGGTCGACGTCGTGTTCCACGCCACGGACACGGTGCGCGAGGGCGCGCCGGAGCGGCCGGCGTCCCGGTTCGGCACCGGGCCCGTCGAGGGTCCCGGCTCCCCTCTCCCGGCCGAGGCGATACGCCGGGTCGAGGCGTACCTCGCGGGCCGGCGGCGGGCTTTCGACCTGCCGCCGGACCGGTCGCCGGCCTCGGGCTTCCCCGCGAGGTCCCGCGGGAGCCGGCCTCCGGCGTGCCGTTCGGCGCGGTCGTCGGGTACGGCGGTCCGGCCGAGCGGGTCGGGCGGCCCGGCGCCGCCCAGGCGGTGGGCACGGCGATGGGCGCCCATCCGCTGCCGGTGGTCGCGCCCTGCCACCGGGTCGTGGAGAGCGGCGGCGGCATCGGCGGGTTCGGGGGCGGACCGGAGACCGGGCGCCGGCCGCCGGCCCTGGAGGGCGCGCCGCCCGGCGGGGCCCGGTTCAGTCGTAGTGGCGCGCTTCGAGGACGTTGCCGTCCGGGTCGCGGAAGTAGAAGCTGCGCCGGGCCGCGCCGCGCGCCCCGAAGGAGTCGTACGAGAGGTCCGTCACCGGTACGGACTGCTCCTCCAGGCGGCCGCGGAGGGCGTCGAAGCCGTCGGCCGTCAGCGACAGGCAGACGTGGTTGACGGGGTGCCCGGAGCTCTCGGCGGCGCCGGGAAGCATCCTCATGCGTTCCGCCATGGCCGACGGCATGAGGTCGAGGATGGTCTCCTCGTTGACGCGCGCCGAGGGGAAGGGGGCCTCGCCGGCCACGTACTCGGCGAGCCTGACGGGTTCGAGGCCCACCGCCTTCTCGTAGAAGCCGGCTGCGGCGACCGGGTCCCGCACCCAGAGGACGACGTGGTCGAGACGTGCCGTGTGATCCGTCATGGGTCCCAGCCTCCGTCGCGGCCGCGGCGGCGCACAAGGGGTTTGACCCGGCCCGCCGCCCGCCAGGGATGAGGGGAGAGCGGGAGACGGGAGGCGGGCACGTGGTGCTCATGGTGTCCGAAGAGGTGCGGGGGGCGATCGCCGCGGGCCGGCCGGTGGTGGCCCTGGAGTCCACGATCATCGCGCACGGGCTGCCCCGGCCGCGCAATCTCCGGGTGGCGCTGGAGCTGGAGGCGGCCGTGCGGGAGGAGGGCGCGGTGCCGGCCACGGTCGCCGTGCTGGACGGGCGGCCCCGGATCGGCCTGGACCGGGAGGAGCTGGAGCGGGTGGCGGGCGGGGACGGCATCCGCAAGCTGGGCCATCGCGACCTGCCGCTCGCGGTGGCCGGCGGGGCGAGCGGGGCGACCACGGTGTCGGCGACCGCCCTGCTGGCGTCGCTGGCGGGGGTGCGGGTGTTCGCGACCGGAGGGCTCGGCGGGGTGCACCGGGAGTGGACGGTGACCCAGGACGAGTCGGCCGACCTGGGACTGCTGGCGCGTACCCGGATCACCGTGGTGTGCGCGGGGGTGAAGTCGGTCCTGGACGTGCCGGCGACGTTGCAGCGGCTGGAGACGCTGGGGGTCGCGGTCGCCGGGTACGGCACGGACCGCTTCCCCGGCTTCTACCTGTCCGACTCGGGGCATCCCGTGGACTGGCGGCTGGACACCCCGGAGCAGGTGGCGGACGTGATGCGGGCGCAGGACGCGCTCGGCGGGCCCGGCTCGGCGCTCGTCGTGGCCAACCCGGTTCCCCCGCAGGAACAGTTGGATCCCGAGGTGCACGCACGGGTCCTCGACGAGGCGCTGCGCGCGTGCGAGGCGGAGGGCGTCACCGGCCAGGCGGTCACCCCGTTCCTGCTCGGCCACCTGGTCCGCCGCACCGGCGGCGCCTCCCTCGCCGCCAACCTGGCGGCGGTCCGGGGCAACGCACGCCTGGCGGCGCGCGTCGCGGCGGCCTGGGCCGCCGGGGGGTGAAGGGGCGTGCGGGGCGGGGCGCTGCTGGTCGTCGGTGACGTGATCACGGACGTGGTCGCCCGGTACCGGGGGCCGCTCGCCGCGGGGACGGACACGGCGGCGGCGGTCCGGACGCTGCCCGGCGGCGCGGGGGCCAACGTGGCCTGCTGGGCGGCGCGCCGGGGCGGCGAGGTGCGGCTCCTCGGCCGGGTGGGGGCGGACGCGGCGGCCTGGCACGAGCGGGAACTGGTCGCCCGGGGGGTGCGTCCCCTGCTCGTCGTCGACGGGCGGGCGCCGACGGGGACGGTGATCTGCCTCGTCGACGGGGACGCGGCCGGCGAACGGACCTTCCTCGCCGACGGCGGCGCGTCGCTGCGGCTGGGGCCCGGTGACTGGTCGGACGCGCTGCTGGACGGGGTGGCGCGGCTGCACCTGTCGGGCTATCTCCTGTTCACCGGAGCGAGCCGGGCCCTCGTCGCGGTGGCCCTGAGGGCGGCACGCGCGCGGGGGGTGCCGGTGAGTCTGGACCCGGCGTCGGCCGGGTTCCTCGCGCGGCTGGGCACCGACCGGTTCCTGGCGCTGGCCGAGGGCGTGGACGTCCTGCTGCCCAACCGTGACGAGGCGTGCCTGCTCACGGGAGCGTCCGACGCGGCGGACGCGGCGGCGCGGCTGAGCCGGCGCGTTCCGCTGGTGGTGGTCACCCGGGGCGCGCGGGGCGCCCTGCTCGCGCGGTCCGGCGAGGTGTGGGCGCGCGTCCCCGCGGTGCGGGCGGTCCCCCGGGACACGACGGGCGCCGGCGACGCCTTCACCGGCGCGTTCCTCGCGGCCCTGCTCGCGGGCGCCGATCCGGAGCAGGCGGCGCGGGAGGGGTGCGGGGCGGGCGCGCAGGCGGTGGAACGCACGGGGGGCCGCCCGCCCGTGCTTCCCTGACGTGCGACGGCGCGGCGGCGCGACGGCGCGGCGGTCGGGGGCGGCAGGGCGGACCGGGGTGGACCGGGGCGGGCCGGGGCGGGGCGGACGCGCCCGGCTCCGGTCCGCGCCGTGCCCGGCGTGCGGCGTCCGCGGTCAGTCCGCGGCGGTCCTGGCGTAGACGTTCTCGGCCCAGGTCGCGATCTGGTCGTCCGTCAGGTGCCGGGCGAGATCGGCCTCGCTGATCATGCCGACGAGGCGCTTGTCCTGGATGACGGGGAGCCGGCGGATCCGGTGCGTCTGCATCTCCTGGAGGACCTCGCTGACGTCGGCGTCCGCCGCGATCCAGCGCGGTGTCCCCTTGGCCATGTCGCCGGCGGTGACCCGGGCCGGATCGTGCCCCGCGGCGACGCAGCCGACGACGATGTCGCGGTCGGTGAGGATGCCGCACAGCCGTTCGTTCTCGTCGCTGATGGGCAGGGCGCCGACGTTCAGCTCGCGCATCAACTGGGCGGCCCGGTCGAGGGTTTCGTGGGCGGGGATCCACTGGGCGCCGCGGTGCATGATGTCTCCGGCGGTGGTCATGGAGTACCTCCCGGTGCCGGACGGCCGGCGCGGCGCGGGGCGCACCGCGAGTCCCGGCGCCCTTCATTCTCGTCGCCCCGTCCCACGGCGGCACCCCGGGGGGAACGGCCCGGACCGGCCGTCTCAGCCGCGCCAGGCCGGATGCCGGGGATCGTCGGCCCGTACCAGCACGTCCGCCGTTGCGGCCGGGTCCGTCTCCCGTTCGTAGCGTTCGAAGGCGGGGAGGGTCCAGTGCTCGGCCTCGGGGGTGCGGCGGCGCAGGGCGCCCGGGGAGAGGAGGACGTGGACGGTCAGGTCGAAGGGGAACCAGTGCCGCAGGAGGAGGGGGCCGTGCAGCACCAGCACCCCGCCGGGCGGGAGCCCGACGTAGGGGCTGCGGGTGGCGCGGTCGGTGACGGGGTCCCACAGGTCGGGCAGGACCCGTCCGCTCCCGCCGGGTTCGAGGGGACCGAACACCTCGCGCCACAGGGCACCGGTGTCGTACCAGCCCCCGTAGTAGGACTCCACGTCCCGGTGTCCGTGCTCGAGGCGGACGGAGGCGGGGCGCAGGAAGCCCTCGGCGCCCACGACGAGGGAGGGGCGGCCGCGTATCCGCAGCGCCTCGGCGACCCGCTCGGCGAGGTCCCCCGGGCGGGCCGCGGGGGCGCCGTCGACGGCGAGCCGCAGCCAGGGCCCGCCGTCGGCCGCCCTCAGTTCCAGCACGCGTTCGACGAGGAGGTCGCCGAGCCGGTCCCAGGTGATCGCTTCCAGTCGCACACGGCCCATGATGCGCCAACGGCCGGTCCGACCGCACGGTCGCCCCGGCCGGTGCGGCCCGTGCGGCCCGCCTCCCGGCGCTCGCCCGGCGGACTTGCCGCACCGGCCCCGGGGGGGAGCGCCGTCCGGCGTCCTGCGGACCCGCGCGGGCGGACGTATCGTGACCGGAGGGCGACCGGGAGGCGGCCGAGGAGCGCCGTCGTCCGGCGACGCACGGCCCGTCACCCGCGCACGCAAGGAAGACGGCCATGGCCGACCCCAGGGGTTTTCTGTCCACGCCGCGCCAGGACCGGCCGCGCAGGCCCGTGGAGGAACGGGTCCGGGACTGGAGGGAGGTCCACGCCCCCGGGGCGCTGCTGCCCCTCGCCGGCCCGCAGGCCGGCCGCTGCATGGACTGCGGCGTCCCGTTCTGCCACGAGGCCTGCCCGCTGGGCAATCTGATCCCCGAGTGGAACGACCTGGTCGCGCGCGGGGACTGGCGGGCCGCGGCGCAGCGGCTGCACGCCACCGACAACTTCCCCGAGTTCACCGGGCGGTTGTGCCCGGCTCCCTGCGAGGCGGGCTGCGTCCTCGCCATCGACCGGCCCGCCGTCACCATCAAGGACGTCGAGTGCGCCATCGCCGACCGGGCCTGGGAGGAGGGCCTCGCGCCGCCCGCCCCGCCGGAGCGGCTGTCCGGCCGGACGGTCGCGGTCGTCGGCTCGGGACCCGCCGGCCTGGCCGCGGCCCAGCAGCTGACCCGGGCCGGCCACACGGCCGCCGTGTACGAGCGGGACGACCGGATCGGCGGGCTGCTGCGGTACGGCATCCCCGAGTTCAAGATGGAGAAGCGCCATCTGGAGCGGCGCATCGGGCAGATGCGGGCCGAGGGCACGAGGTTTTGCACCTCCACGACGGTCGGACGCGACGTGGACGCCGCCGAACTGCGGGACCGTTACGACGCGCTGGTGATCGCCACGGGGGCGACCGCGTGGCGGGAACTCCCCGTACCGGGACGCGGGCTCACCGGGATCCACCAGGCGATGGAGTACCTGCCGCTGGCCAACCGGGTGTGCGAGGGGGACCTGGAGTCGTCACCGCTGTCGGCCGCGGGCCGGCACGTCGTCATCGTCGGCGGCGGCGACACGGGCGCCGACTGCCTGGGCACGGCCGTGCGGGAGGGTGCCGCGTCCGTGACCCAGCTCGACATCTACGGCCGGCCGGGCACCGAGCGGGACGACGACACCGAGCCCTGGCCGACGTACCCCCGGCTCTACCGGCTGTCCGCCGCGCACGAGGAGGCCCGTGATCTGCGCACGGCCCCGGCGGCGGACGCGGACGCGCGCCTGTTCGCGGTGTCCACCCTGCGCTTCACCGGTGACGCGGACGGGCACGTGCGTTCCTTGCACCTGGTCGGGGTGGACGCCGGGCGCCGGCCCGTACCGGGCACCGAACGCACCCTGCCCGCCGATCTCGTGCTGCTCGCGCTCGGCTTCTCGGGCCCGGACCGGGCGGACGGGCTCGTCGACCGGCTGGGGCTCGCACTGGAGCCGCGCGGCACGATCGCGCGGGACGCCGGCTTCGCCACCGGCGTGCCGGGCGTGTTCGCGGCCGGGGACGCCGCCCGGGGGCAGTCGCTCGTCGTGTGGGCGATCGCCGAGGGCCGCGCGGTGGCGGCGGCCGTCGACCGCCGCCTGTCGGGCGGCACCACACGGCTCCCGGCGCCCATCGGCCCGGACGACCGGCCGATGACGCTCTGACCGGCCGATGAGGGTCTGACCGCCCGCCCGCGGCCGGACCGCGGTGGGCGGGCGGTGGCGGAACGCGGGGTTCCCGCCCCGCCGCACCGTCGCCGCCCCGCCGGGGCTCAGGGCTTGCGTCCCACCGCCCCGTAGCCCGGGATCACCCCGTCGTCCTGCCCCTCCACCGGCTCCCCCAGCTCGGGGTGCCACTGGTGCGGCACCCGGACGCCGGGCTCGACCAGTTCGAGACCGTCGAAGAAGCGGGTGAACTCCTCGCGGGAGCGCAGCGCCAGGGTGACGCCCGCGGCCCTGAGCTTCTCGGTGGCCGCCTTCGACTCCTCGGGGGTGAAGTCGGCCGTCGCGTGGGTGACGACCAGGTGGCTGCCGGAGGGCAGGGCCGCCAGCAGCCGCCCGACCAGGTCGTGCGCCCCGTCCTCGTCGGGGACGAAGTGCAGCAGCGCGATGAGCGACAGCGCGACCGGCTCGGTGAAGTCGAGGACCTTCCGCGCGCCCTCCAGGATGGCCTCCGGATCGCGCACGTCCGCCTGGAGGTACTCGGTCGCCCCCTCGTCCGTGCCGCGCAGCAGTGCCTCCGCGTGGGCCAGCACGATGGGGTCGTTGTCGCAGTACACGACGCGCGCGTCGGGTGCGATCCGCTGGGCCACCTGGTGGAGGTTGGGCTCGGTGGGGATGCCGGTGCCGATGTCGAGGAACTGGCGTACGCCCCGGCCGGCCAGCCAGCGCGTGGCCCGGTGCATGAAGGCGCGGTTCACCCGCGCCATCACCGGCACCCTCGGGTCCAGGGTCAGCATCTGCCGGCCCATGGCCTCGTCGACCGGGTAGTTGTCCTTGCCGCCGAGGTACCAGTCGTACATCCGCGCGGGATGGGGCCTGCTCGTGTCGATCTCGGCGGGGTGCTGCCCGGTCATGAGGGACTCCGTAGGTCTCTGCGGTGGTGGGTGGTCGGTTCGGTGCCGCGTCACAGGTCAGGGATCAAGCCAGGGATTAAAAGGAAGAACGAGCAGGAGGTTCAGGACAGGAGGAAATCCGCCTCCCCCGCCTTCGCCCCCTCGATGAAGGCCGTCATCTCGGCAGTGGTGTAGATGAGCGCCGGCCCGTCCGGGTCGGTGGACTGCCGTACGGCGATCCGGCCGTCGGCGAGCTTCATCGCCTCCAGGCAGTTGCCCCCGTTGCCGCCGCTCCACGGTTTGTGCCAGCCCTCACTGCCCAGCTCCCGCGCGGGCATGCCGTTGTAGATCCGCTCGGCGCGGACCCGCGGCTGGGGCAGGGACGTCAGGGACTCCACGAGTTCCATTCACAGCTCCTTGCGGAGACCCCGGAGGATCTCCTTCGTGCGATGTGCCGTGGCGGCCTGCGCCGCCATGCGGTCCATGACCTCGAGATGGGTCGCCACCTCGGAGCGCGCGTCCAGGTAGACGGCGCCGGTCAGGTACTCGCTGTAGACCATGTCCGGCAGTTCGGGCATGGCGAAGCGGAACAGCACGAAGGGCCCGTACGTGCCGGGGTGCGGCCCGCTGGAGAACGGGGCGACCTGCAGCGTCACATTGGGCAACTTCGTAGCCTCGAGCAACTTGTCGATCTGGGCACGCATCACCTCCGGGCCGCCGACCGGGCGGCGCAGCGCGGTCTCGTCCATCACGACCCACAGCCGGGGCGCGTCCTCCCGGGTGAGCAGGGCCTGCCGCTGCATGCGCAGGGCGACGTGGCGCTCGATGTCATCGGGCCGCGTCTGCCCGATGGCGCCCGAGCGCAGCACCCCGCGCGCGTAGTCCTCGGTCTGGAGCAGTCCGGGGACGAAGTGGGGTTCGTAGCTGCGGATGAGCGAGGCCGCGCCCTCCAGGCTGACGTACATCGAGAACCAGCCGGGCAGGATGTCGTGGAAGCGCTGCCACCAGCCGGGCCGGTTGGCCTCCTCCGCCAGCTGCACGAACGCGTCGGCCTCGTCCTCGCCGACGCCGTACGCCTTCAGCAGGAGCTGGAGGTAGGGGATCTTCAGCGCGACCTCGGCCGTCTCCATGCGACGGACGGTGGCGGGTGCGACACGGAGGATGCGGGCGGCCTCCTCCCGCTTGAGTCCCGCGCGCTCCCGCAGGTCCAGCAGGCGCCGGCCGAGGACGACCTGGCCGACCGTCGGCGCGGATCGCGGTTCGCTCACGCTCCACCTCCACGAGAAGAGTCCCTGACAGCCCGGCGGCACCCGTCCGGCGATCCGCCCCGAGGGCCCGCCCGGCCGCCGCTCCGGCCGTCCGGCCGTCGCTCCGACCCCTGTCCGGACAAACCATCGGCGATCTCAACTGACGCCGCGCGAGGTGCTGTTGCGAGCAGTGTGCCACGACCGTCCGGACCGTCACGCAACACTCTGCATTTTTCAGAGTGACACTTGCCAAGTGTTCACGGCGGGGCGATAGTGGCAGGCGTGATTCCGTCCGCGCCCTTAGGAACAGACGCCGCCGCAGGCCCCCTCGGTCTCGGCGCCGCCTCGGGAGACGACCCCGTGGGGGCCGCCGCCGAGCGCCGGTTCCGTTTCGAACTGGCCGCCCATCCGGGTTCCCCCGCTCAGGCCAGACGCCTGACGAGATCACGGCTGACCGGCTGGTCGGTGGACGAGGACACCTGCGACACGGCGGCCCTGGTCGTCTCCGAACTGGTCACCAACGCCGTCGTGCACACGGCGAGCAGCCGCATCGTCTGCGAGCTGCACGACGGCGACGCCCTGGTGCGCATCGCCGTGCGCGACGAGGGCTGCGCACCGGGCCGGCCGCGGGCGAACACCCGGCAGCGGCCGGAGGAGGAGCACGGGAGGGGCCTGCTCCTCGTCGACTCCCTCTGCCACGCGTGGGGCGCCCACGAGCACGGTCCCGGGCTGCTGGTCTGGGCCGACCTGCCCCGCCGGGCCGGCACTCCGCCCGACCCCGCGGAGCCCCGCGACGACCTGGGCTGGGGCGCCCGCCCGACGCCCGGGCCGCCCCACGGCCCGGACGACGGCGGCGGTGACGGCGACCGGTCCGACGAGCCGCGCCGCGCGGCAGAGGGCCTGACCCCGCCCGCGCGCCGGCACCACCCGGACGGGAGGCGGCCGTGACGGCCACGTCCGGCTCCCGGGTGCTGAACCTGGACACGCTGGCGCGCCTCCGGCGCGGACACCGCGCCGGGGGCGCGCTCCGCCGGCTCCCGGTGCCCGAGGGCATGACGGCCCCGATGGGCTGCGACGCGGTGGCGGCCCCCGCCCGCCTCGGTGCCCTGGTGATGCCCCGGCTGCCCCGGGTGGGCTGTGTCTACGCCGATGCGGCCCACTGGTGGTGGCTGGTCCCGTCCGACTCGGACCACGCCCTGGAGTGGCCCGCCCCCGCGCACTACGCCGCCGGCGCGCTCCTCCCCGACGCCCCGGACCTGCCCGGTCTGATCCACCGCCCCGACGGCACGCTCCCCTACACGCCGCCGATCCCCCTCTACCTCGCCCTGTGCCGCCTGACCGGCACCGCACCGGCCTGGTCCCGCCCGGTCAGCGCGTAACCGGCGGGCCGGCGCCGTCCCGCCACTCCGCCCGGGCGGGCACCGGCCCGCACCGTCCGGGACGACGCGCACCGGGCCCGCGCCGTGCCCCCGGCCCCGCGCCCCCGCGTGCCCGGCCCCGCGCACGGCCCTCCGTCCGCGCACCCGGGGCCGGCCCCCGGCGCCCCCGTCCCGCCCGGTCCCCCGGCACGTGCGCCCGCACGCCTCCTCCGCCCCGTCCCGCGCCCTGCCCCGGCGGATCCCGCGCCGCCATAGTGGCCGTTCGTCGGAATCGGTGATCGGGGGAGGTCAGCGTTGGCAGGCACACGGAACGCGGGCGGGCCGGGAACGGACCGCCCGCCGGAGGCGGACCACCCACCGGGAGCGGACGGCCCGCCGGACCCGGACCGCCCCGCCGGGCGGAGGAGGTACCGGCGCTCCGCCCGCCGCGGGAAACGCCCCGGTCCCGACGGCCCGCCCCTCTCCGAGTCCGAGCGCCTGCTCTTCGGAGGGCCGCTGCGCTACGACACGGGCTGGAACCAGCACAGCGACGCCTTCCTCGAGCTGGGGTTCCGCGCCATGATCACCCGGCTGCCCGCCCTGCTGACCACCAGCCTCCGGCTCGCCCTGCAGGCCGACCGGCGGGCCGCGCGGACCGTGCTGGCCGCCGAGGCGGGCCGGGGCCTGGCCCAGGCGGTGAGCCTGCTCGCGGTCAACAGCGTCCTGGGCCGGCTGCTGGGCGGCGGCCCGATCGAGGAACGGCTGCGCGGCGCCGTGCCCGCCCTCGTCGCGGTGGCCGCCGTCATGACGGTCGCGGCGCTGCTGCGGGCGGCGAGCACCTACGCCACCGGACGCCTCGAACCCAAGGTCGAGCGGGTGGCGACCGAGCTGTACCTGGAGCGCGCCGCGGCCGTGGAGCTGGCCGCGATCGAGGACCACGCCTTCCACAAGCTGCTGGACACCGCCCAGTACGGCGCCTCCTCGGCCCGCCGCATGATCATGTACGGCACACGGGTGATCAACGCGATGATCTCGCTGGTCGCGGCGGCCGGCGTGCTCACCGTGCTGCACCCGGCGCTGCTCCCGCTGCTGGTGACGATGACGCTGCCGAGCGCCTGGGGCGCGCTGACGAACGCGCGCCGCCGCTACGCCTCGTTCCACACCTGGGTGCAGCACGCCCGCGCCGGCCACCTGATCAGCGGCCTGCTCACCGAGCCGGAGGCCGCGCCGGAGATCCGGGTGCACGGCGTCGGCCCCTTCCTGCTGCGCCACTTCCGGGCGATGTCGGAGACCGCGGAGGCGGAGCAGGCCCGGCTGGCCCGGCTGGCGGCCCGCACGGGTCTGATCGCGGCGACGTGGACGGGCCTGGCGACGGCGGCGACGTACGCCACGCTCGGCGGGCTGCTGCTGGCCGGGGCGATGGCGCTGTCGGTCGCGGGGACGGCGGTGATCGCGGTCCGCACCGGCTCGGCGAGCCTGGAGACCCTGGTCCTGGAGGTGAACCAGCTGCACGAGGAGGCCCTGTTCGTGGGCGATCTGCAGCGGCTGTACGTCGAGGCGGCCGAGCGCGCGATCCCCGTGGGCGGTCTTCCGCTGCCGGACGACCCCCGGGAGATCCGCTTCGAGAACGTCACCTTCCGCTACCCGGGCGACGCCGCCCGCCCCGCCCTGGACGACGTCTCGCTCACCCTCCCGCTGGGCCGGATCGTGGCGCTGGTCGGCGAGAACGGCTCCGGCAAGACCACCCTGGTCAAACTGCTCGCCGGGCTGTACACACCCGAGCGGGGGCGGATCCTGTGGGACGGCGTGGACGCGGCGGCCGTGGACCGGCACCGGCTGGCCGAGCGCATCGCGATGGTGGCGCAGGACTTCAAACGGTGGCCGTTCACGGCGCGGGTGAACGTCCTCCTGGGACGGCCGTCGGCCCCGGTGAGCGAGGAGCAGCTGGCCGCGGCGATCGCCGAGGCCGGAGCGGAAGCGGTGGTCGCGGACCTGCCGCGCGGCCTGGACACCCTGCTGGCCCGGCACTTCAGCGGGGGCCACGAGCTGTCCGGGGGGCAGTGGCAGCGGCTGGGCATCGCCCGGGCCGCGTACCGGCGCGGGCGCATCCTGATCGTGGACGAGCCGACGGCCGCCCTGGACGCCCGGGCCGAGCTGGAGGTCTTCGACCGGATCCGGGCCCTGGCGGACGGCGGCCAGACGGTGGTGCTGATCACGCACCGGCTGGCGTCCGTGCGCCACGCGGACCTGGTGCACGTGCTCGACCAGGGCAAGCTGGTGGAATCCGGCTCGCCGGACGAGCTGCTGGCCTCGGGCGGCCTCTACGCCGAGCTGTACGCGCTCCAGGCGGAGCAGTTCACCGCGCCGCCCTCCGCGCCCCCGCCCGGGAAGGTGCCGTCACCGAAGGCGGGCTGAACCGTCCGGCCGGCACCGTCCGCTCCGGCCGGTGCCCGGAGCCGTCCCGGCCCCTCGGGCGGCATCGCTCACGCCGCCGCCTCACCGCCGTCGCCGCTCCGTACGATCACCAGGAACATGTCGGTGGCCAGGTCCATGACGACCTCGGCGGGCAGGCCCTCCAGACGCCGCGCCTGCGCGAACTCCTCCGCCGGCCAGGATCCGCGCGGCCCGCCTGCGGGAAAGCGTTCGAGCACCGTTCGCCCGTTCACCCTGCCACCTCCATGTAGCGCTGTACTCGTAGAGTTAAACGCCAACCATGGGGCGGGCGCCTCGTCCGGTGACGGTACTGAGACGTAGTTGACACCCGTTCACCGCACAGTGTGAGCCAGCTCTCATCTCTTCGGAGCAACCCGTCGCGCTCCGTGCCGGCCGCCGCACTCGCCGTGATACCGGGTGTGCTCACTTCTCACAGGCGCCCCGCGAGCCGACGCCCGCCCCTCGGGTTCCCCCGGCTCCTCCCGCCGGCCGGCCCGCGGGGCGAGGTCGTGGCGCCCGCCGGCCGGGTCACCGCCGGGCCGCCTCCACGGCGCGGGCGAACCGCTCCTCCGCGGCCTCCACCGCCCGCGTGAGGGCGTCCGGGTCGCTCGTCAGGCCCTCCAGCAGGGTGTCCACGTCCCCGAGGCCGGCCCGTGCGACGAGTCCCTTCTCATTGGTCACCCACTCCCCCCGCGCCGCCGCCACCGCGTGCGCGGTGTGGGTCGCGGCGACGGCGATGCTCCCCGCGACCTGGGTGAGGGCGCCCTCGGGGGCGTGACCGGTCCTGGCGTAGGCGAGGGTGGCGGCGGCCGTGCCGTGCCAGCGGGGCGGGGCGGCCTCGCGCAGGGCCCGCGGGTAGGCGGCGGGGCGGGGCAGCTCGCCGCGCAGCACCCGGTTGACCGCGAGCTCCGCGACCAGCAGGTACGTCGGGATGCCGGCGAGGTGGAACAGCAGCGGCTCGACGCGGAACCGGCCCCGCTCCGCCTGCGCCAGCTCGTGCTCGACGACCCCGAGGTCGCGGTAGTGGACGTCCACTCGGCGTCCGTCGATCGTCAGCCAGGCGCCGCCGTTGAAGACGCCGCCGCCCCAGTCGCCGATCCCGCAGACCTCGCCCTCCCAGCCGACCGCGCGCAGGTCGTCGGGGTCGAAGGAACCCCGGTAGTAGACCGCCAGGTCCCAGTCGCTGTCCGGCCGTTCGGTGCCCTGGGCGCGGGAGCCGCCGAGGGCGACGGCCCGGACACCGGGGAGGGCGGCGAGCCGGTCGGCGGTCGTCTCGAGGAAGGACCGGTCGGGGAGGGAGGGCACGGCGGCGGCTCCTGACGGACGGAGGTGTGCGCTGGGAAGGCTACGGGGGCGTCCGGGCGGGCGCGAGGAAAATACAGGTGCGGCGGCGGGCCGGACATCGCATGATCGGTGGGTCGTCCACCACCCGTTCCCAGACGATCGGAGCCCGTGTGATCCGGCGTGTCACCGCCCCCGGCCTCTTCCCCCCGCCCACGTACTCCCACGCCTGTGTCGTCGAGGCGGGCACCCGACTGGCGTTCCTCGCCGGGTCGGTGCCGCTCGACGCCGGGGGGAGACTGATCGGCGAGGGGGACCCGGTGCGGCAGGCCGAGCGGGTGCTGGCCAATCTGGAGGAGCAGCTGCGGGCGGTGGGCAGCGACTTGACGCACGTGGTGACGACGGACGTGTACGTGGTGAGCGGCGAACCCGCGGTGCTCTCCGCCGTGTGGGAGGTGGTGGAGGCGTCCGGGCTGAGCACGGGCCCCCACGCGTCGACCCTGATCGGTGTGGCCTGCCTCGGCTACCCCGGGCAGCTCGTCGAGATCACCGCGACGGCCGTCGTCCCGGACGCGCGATGACCGGCGGCCGGCGACCGGGGAAGGGCCTCGCACCGCGGGCCTTCCAGGCCAGCGCGCCCGCCCGCCGCCTCCGCGAGCGGTACGCCTCCACGGCCGTGGAGCGGACGGACGGTCCGGGCGGCGAGGAGCGGGAGCCGGGCGTGCGGGACGCGTGACGGCCGTGGGACGGCCGGGTTCACCGGCCGTCCGCGCGCGCGTACCGGTCCGTCGCCGCCACCAGGGCGTCGCTCCCGGCGGCACCGGCGTCGTGGCCGGCCTCGTCCACGATCACCAGTTCACTGTCCGGCCAGGCGTGGTGGAGCCGCCAGACGGTGCCGAGGAGGTTGCCGAAGTCGAGGCTGCCCTGGACCAGGGTGCCGGGGATGCCCTTCAGCAGGTGGGCGTCCCTCAGGACGACGCCCTCGTCGTTGCCCTCGCCGAGGAAGTGGTCGCGGCCCCAGTAGTGGGTGACCGTGCGGGCGAAGCCGTAGCGGAAGACCGGGTCCTCGAAGCGGGGGATCGATCCGGGCGGGGCGGGGATCGTCGCCGTCTCCCAGTCGGTCCAGGCCCGCGCGGCCCGCTCCCGGACCTCGGGGTCGGGCGACTCCAGCAGCCGGCTGTACCCGGCGGCCGGACCACCGTCCCGCTCGCCGGGGGGCAGGGCGGCGAGGAACCGCTCGTACGCCTCCGGGAAGATCTTCCCCAGCCCCCGGGTGAGCAGGTCGACCTCCCGGTTCGACCCGGTGGCGACCGCCGTCAGCACCAGTTCGGACACCACCCCGGGATGCGTCTGCGCGTACCGCAGGCCCAGGACCGACCCCCACGACGCCCCCCACACCAGCCACCGCTCGATGCCCAGGTGGGCGCGGAGCCGCTCCAGGTCGGCGATGAGGTGGGCGGTCGTGTTGACGCCCATGTCGGTGGCGGGGTCGCTCGCCGGGGGGGTCGAGCGTCCGGCGCCCCGCTGGTCGAGCAGCACGATCCGGTACGCGGCCGGGTCGAAGTACCGGCGCAGGTTCGGGCTCGCGCCGGCGCCCGGTCCGCCGTGCAGCACCAGCGCGGGCTTGCCGTGCGGGTTCCCGCTGGTCTCCCAGTACACGCGGTTGCCGTCGCCGACGTCGAGCATCCCGTGGTCGTACGGTTCGGTCTTCGGATAGAGGCCCATCGGGGCAACATAGCGGCCGCGCCGCGGGTGATCACCTCATTTTCGCGGGGACAGCCCCGCCGCCTCCGCCGCCGCGCGCAGCACCTCCCGGAGCATCCCGGGGGTGAGCCGACCGGTGAAGGTGTTGCGCTGGCTGACGTGGTAGCAGCCGTGCAGGTGCAGGGCGTCCCCGTCCGGCGCGGGGAGCGTGACGCGGGCGCCGTGGGCGAAGGCCGGGCGGGGGCGGGGCACGGTCCAGCCCGCTTCGGCGAACGCGGGCAGCGCGGCCTGCCACCCGAAGGCGCCCAGGACGACCGCGGCCCGCAGCGTCGGCCGCAGCAGACGCAGTTCCCGGACCAGCCAGGGCCGGCAGGCGTCCCGTTCCCCGGGGGTGGGCCTGTTCGCCGGCGGGGCGCAGTGCACGGGGGCGGTGACGCGCACCCCGTGCAGTTCCAGGCCGTCCCCCGCGTGCACGGACGTCGGCTGCGAGGCGAGGCCGGTGTCGTACAGCGCCCGGTACAGCACGTCCCCGGACCGGTCACCGGTGAACATGCGTCCCGTGCGGTTGCCGCCGTGCGCGGCGGGCGCCAGTCCGACGATCAGCAGCCGGGCGTCCGGCGGTCCGAAGCCCGGCACCGGCCTGCCCCAGTACGTCCAGTCCGCGAAGGCCGCGCGCTTGGTGCGGGCGACCTCCTCCCGCCACTCGACCAGTCGCGGGCAGGCGCGGCAGCCGGTGATGCGCCGGTCGAGGCCGGGGAGACCGTCGGGGTTCATGGCTCCACGGTAGGCCGGGGCCCGCGGGGCACCGGCACGGCGTCCCCCGCCGCCGGCGCGGCCCGGCCGCCGCGGCCCGACCACAGCAGGCTCCCGCCGAACAGCACGGCCGCCGTCAGCAGCCAGGGCAGCGGGCCGGGGGCCATCGCGCCGACGACGACGCCGGTGAGGGCCCCGACCGACTGCTGGGCGAGGGACTGCGCGGACAGGGCGGTGGCCCGGCCCTCGCCGGGGACGCGCCGGTGCAGCAGCTCGTTCTCGTTCGGGCCCGCCACACCGAGCCCCAGGTACACGAGTCCGAGGCCGGCCACCACGAGGACGGCGGAGACCGGGTGCGACCAGGCCGCCGTCGCCCCGAGCAGCAGCAGTCCGGCCGCGCCGGTGCCGAGGCCGGCCAGGACCGCCCGTTCGCCGCTGCCGGTGCGGCGGGCCGCGAAGGGGGCGAGGTGGCTGCCGAGACCGGAGCAGACGAAGCCGCCGCAGGCGAGCGCGGCGAAGAGGAGCGCTCCCGGCCCGGGTGCGCCGGTCAGCGTCACGGCGCGGCCCGGCATCAGCAGTTCGACGGCGGCCACGGCGCTGCCGGCCGCGGCCGCGCCGAGCAGCACCCGGCGGACCACGGCGTCCCGGCCGCCCAGGCGGACGCCGCTCAGGACGGTGCCGGGGACGCCGCGCAGGACGGAGCGCGGGGTGGCCGGCGGCCGGGGCGGTTCCCGCAGCGTGGTCAGGACGCAGCAGGTGAAGAGGATCTCGACGGCGGCGCCCAGGAGCACGGGGACGGACAGCGGCAGCACCGCCTGGGAGGTGGCCTCCGTCAGCCGGGAGCCGAGGTCCGGTCCGAGGCCGAGCAGCCAGGGCAGGGCGCCGCCGAGCAGGAGGCCGGTCGCGAGCGCGGCCGAGGTCGCGGTGCTGCCGCGCGCCAGGCCCGTGCGCAGGTCGGCGTCGGGGCCGGCGCACGCCCGCACGGTGTCCACGTACCAGGCCTCCGCCGGCCCGCTGGCCAGGGCGCGGGCCGTGCCCATCAGCACCATGCCGAGGACGAGCACCCCCGCGGTGCCGCCGAGGCCGTGGAGCACCAGGGCGATCGTGTTGAGCCCGCCCGCCACGGCGAGGACGGGACGGCGTCCGAGGACGTCGGACAGGCCTCCGGTGGGCAGTTCCATGACCGCGACGGTGAGGGAGTGGACGGCGAAGAGGCCCGCGACGGCGGCGAGGGACATGCCGCGTTCGGTGAACAGCAGCACCAGCGGGGCCATGGCCAGGCCGGGGGGCAGCCAGAACAGGACGCAGAGGACGACGTAACGGCGGCGGGCGGCGCGCAGGACCGTCTGCGGTGTCCCGGTCACGACGGGGCCCCGGCCCCGTCGGTCGGCGCGAGGGGCAGTGCCGCGGTGACGAGGACGACCCGGCGGGCGCGCGGGTCGTCCGCGTCGCGGGCGGTGAGTTCCTCCAGCTTGCGGTCGAGGACGTCCCGGAGTTCGGCGAGCGACTCGGGGGTCAGGTCCGGCATCAGGTCGCTGATCCCGGACGGCCCGGCCCACTCCGGCCCCAGCCGCCCCTCGGCGAGGTCCGCCTCGTGCCGGACGAGGGACGCCTCCAGGTGCTCGATCTGGCGCCGCCGCGCCATGCCGACGAAGGCGCGGCCCGCGGCCGAGGACTCCATCGCCTCGTTCCTCCAGGACGTCACGGAGTGCAGCGCCCGCCAGCGCCGTTCCCGTCCGTCGCGGTGCTCGGCCTCCGCGATGAAGGCGTACTTCGCCAGGACCCGCAGGTGGTAGCTGGTCGACGCCGAGGACTCCCCCGTCCGCTCCGCCAGCTCGCTGGCGGTGGCCGGCCCGTTCAGCCGCAGCAGTCCCAGCAGCCGGATCCGCAGCGGATGGGTGAGCGCCTTCAGTGCGGCGGCGTCCTTCTCGGGGTCGAGTACGCGCCTGTGCTGGTCACTGGACATGCGGTGAGCGTAGGACGCGGGCCCCACTTGGCAAAAGACTTTTTGCAAAATTACTTTGGCAGTGTTCGGCCGGCCGTGCGCCGCGGCGGTCCCCGTCCGGTCCGGCGGCCCGGGGGACTAAGGTCGGGGCATGGCTTCTGAGGCTGCGCAGGACGACAGGACGCGTGAGGCCGGGGACACGGCGGGGACGACGGGCAGCGGCCCGGAGGCGGCCGCCTCCCCGGATCCGAAGACCGCCGCCGCCGTGGCGGCCGCCGAGGCGGCCGGACCGAAGAACGGCGAGACCGTGCGGATCGACAGCTGGATCTGGTCCGTCCGCCTGGTCAAGACACGTTCCCTCGGCGCCGCCGCCTGCCGGGGCGGCCACGTCCGCGTGAACGGGGAGCGGGTCAAGCCCGCCCACTCGGTCCGCGTCGGCGACGAGGTGCGGCTGCGGCACGAGGGCCGGGAGCGGATCGTCGTCGTCAGACGGCTGATCCGCAAGCGGGTGGGCGCCCCGGTGGCCGCCCAGTGCTACATCGACAACTCGCCGCCGCCCCCGCCCCGCGAGGCCGTCGCCCCGGCCGGCGTCCGCGACCGCGGCGCGGGCCGCCCCACCAAGCGCGACCGCCGCGAACTGGAGCGCCTGCGCGGTCTGGGCGGTCTGGGCGGCCTCGGCGGGCCGGGCGGTCCCGGGCCCGGGAGCACGCGCCGGCCGTGAACCGGTGGCGTCCGGGAGGGCACGGTCCCGCCCGGACGCCGTCCCGGCGGTGCTTCCCGGCGCGGGCCCCCGGAACCGGGCCGGATCCGTGCGCGGGCCCCGCCGCCCGCGGGCATCCCGCCCTCAGCCGCCCGTCACCGGCACCGCCCTCACCCATGTCCGGTCCTCCGTCAGGTACCGGTCCACCCTCAGGCCGGCCTCCCCCAGCGCCTCCTCGAACTGCCGCCTCGTCAGCGGCCGCGACCGGAACGTCTGCGTCCAGGTCGCGTCCGGGAACACGTACTCCGCGTGCACCGAGTCGACCCCGTCGCCGATCGGCTCCGACGACACGATCCGCACGGTGAAGCCCGCGGGGTCCACCCGCTCGCGCGGCACGTCGTCGTGGTAGTCCTCGCCCTCCCGCTGGATCAGCACGCATCCGTCCTCCGCCAGGTGCCGCGCACAGGTGCGCAGCATGCCCCGCCGCACCTCGGCGTCCCCCACGTGCACCAGGAAGGACGCGAGCAGCACCACGTCGAACGTCTCGCCCAGGTCGAGCTCCTCCACGGGGCTGCGCACCGTCCGCGCCCCGCGCACGCGCTCCAGCATCTCGGCGGACTCGTCCACCGCCGTGACCGTGAAGCCGCGTTCCAGCAGGGCGTGGGTCATCCGCCCGGCCCCGCTGCCCAGCTCCAGGACGCGCGCGCCCGCGGGCACCGCCCCGGCGATGACGTCCGGCTCGTCCCCGACGGGCAGCCGCGCGTAGAGCTCCACCGCGCAGCCGTCCGGGGTGATCGCCCCGGGACCCGTCCCCTCGTACCCCTCACGCCTTCTCCGTCCCATGCCCGCCCAACGGCCCGTCTCCGCACAGCCGTTCCCGTGCGGCGCGAATTCACCCGTCCGTGTGAACCAGGGGGGTCACGGGAGGTCCGGCTCCCTCATGGGAGCCCCGCTCCGGGGAACCCGGGGCGGACGGGGGGAGCCGGGAACGGGGGTGGTCGTCGTGAGGCGTACGGGCAGTGAGCCGGTGACCGCGCGCAGTGCGCTGCGGATGCGGTTCTGGCTGAGCGTCTGGGGCGTGGTCTGGACGGTGTCCGGCACCACGGCGTTCGCGCTCGCGGGGCACCGGGGCTGGGCGCTCGCCTGCGGGCTGCTGTGGCTGGTCGTCCTGGTCGACCTGGTCGTCGTCGTGCGGCGCATCCGCCAGGGCCCCCACTACCAGCCGGGCCGCGACGTGCCGCCGTACGAGCCGCCGGCCCGCCGGCCGTAGCGGCGGCGGGCACGGCCGCTCAGGCCTCGAAGCGCGCCGCCCTCAGGTACTCCGGGTTCGGGTCCAGCGCCGCCGCCAGCCGGAAGTGGCGCTTGGCCGGGCGGGGGCGGTTCTGGCGCTCGTAGGTGCGGGCGAGGGCGAAGTGGGCGAAGGCGTTGTCCGGCTCGCGCTCCAGGACGAGGGAGAACTCCAGCTCGGCGGGGCGCAGCTGGGCCGAGGCGAAGAAGGCGCGCGCACGCAGCAGCCGCGCGGCGGTGTTCTCCGGGTGGACGTCGATGACGCCGTCGAGCAGCTTCACCGCGCCCCGCGGGTCGCGGGAGGCGAGCAGTTGCTCGGCGGCACGGAAGTCGATGACATGCGTCTCCGGCGTACGTCCGGTCGAACCACCGGTCTCGGGCACAGCGCGATCCTTCCCTCGTCGGAGGGGGTTCAACGCCCGGTGCGGGGGCCGCTATTCCCGAGGGGTCCGCCGGGGGGCCCGTGCCCTGCGGACGAGGTCGTCCCACACCTCCTCGACCCGCCGCTCCAGCTCTTCCAGGGGAACGTCGTTGTCGATGACGATGTCGGCGATCTCCCGGCGCTGCTCGCGGGTCGCCTGGGCGGCCATGCGCGCGCGGGCGTCCTCCTCGGTCATGCCGCGCCGCCGCACGAGCCGGTCGAGCTGGGTCCCGGGGCTCGCGTCGACGACGATCACGAGGTCGTAGAGGGGGGCGAGGCCGTTCTCGGTGAGGAGGGGGACGTCGTGGACGACGACGGCGTCCTCGGCGGCGGCCGCCTCCAGCTCGCGGGAGCGGGCGCCCACCAGGGGATGGACGATCGAGTTGAGGACGGCGAGCTTGTCCGGATCGGCGAAGACGAGGGAGCCCAGCGCGGCCCGGTCCAGGCTGCCGTCCTCGGCGAGCACCTCCGTGCCGAAGGCCTCCACGACCGCCGCGAGGCCGGGCGTCCCCGGCTCGACGACCTCCCGCGCGATGCGGTCCGCGTCGATCAGCACGGCCCCGCACGCGACGAGCAGCCGGGACACCTCGCTCTTGCCGGCGCCGATCCCGCCGGTCAGGCCCACGGACAGCACGACCGCGCCTCCCCTTTCGTCCGCCCCGCCGCCGCGGGGACCGCTCGCCGGCTCCGGCGGCCGGGCCCACCGGAGCGCCGCCGCGCCGGCGGGGGCCGGCGGACCGCGGTCACCTGGGAGGGTACCGGATCAGCCCTCCCCCTCACGCTCCGCCAGGAACCGCTCGAACTCGCGGCCGATCTCGTCCGCCGAGGGGATCTCCACCGGCTCGGCGAGCATGTTGCCCCGGGTCTCGGCGCCCGCGGCGGCGTCGTACTGGTGCTCCAGGCCCTGGATGAGGGCGGTGAGTTCGTCGTCGCCCTCCCGGACCTGGCGCTCGATCTCGGTCTGGGTGCGGTGCGCCTCGGTGCGCAGGGCGTGGGCGACACCGGGCAGGACCAGTCCGGTCGCGGCCGTGATGGCCTCCAGGACGGTGAGCGCCGCGTCCGGGTACGGCGAGCGGGCGAGGTAGTGCGGGACGTGCCCGGCGACACCCAGGACGTCGTGACCGGCCTGCATGAGCCGGTACTCGACGAGGGCCTCGGCGCTGCCGGGGACCTGCGCCTCCTCGAAGGGGCTGCTGTGTCCGGGGACGAGGTCGGTGCGGTTGCCGTGGGGGGTGAGGCCGACGGGGCGGGTGTGCGGGACGCCCATCGGGATGCCGTGGAAGTTCACCGACAGGCGGACGCCGAGCCGCTCCACGATCTGCCGCACGGCCGCGGCGAAGCGCTCCCACTCCACGTCCGGTTCGGGGCCGGAGAGCAGCAGGAAGGGGGCTCCGGTGGCGTCCTGGACGAGGCGCACCTCGAGGGCGGGCACCTCGTAGCCGCTCCAGCGGTCGCGGGTGAAGGTCAGCAGCGGGCGCCGGGCGCGGTAGTCGATCAGCCGGTCGTGGTCGAACCGGGCGACGACCTGGTGGGGCAGCGAGTCGAGCAGCCGGTCGACGATCTGGTCGCCGGTCTCCCCCGCGTCGATGTATCCGTCGAAGTGGTAGAGCATGACAAGTCCGGCCGACTCCTGGGCGAGCGCCATGTCGACGACGGCCAGGCCCTTCGGCTCCCAGGCGTACAAACCCTGCGGATCAAGCACAGTGACCGCTCCTCCTCGTGTTCGTACTGGACAACGTGGCGCACGGCACTCGCATTCCCGGACGGGGACAACTCCTGATCAAGGACGGGGACGCCTCCCCCGGGGTGCGGGAACCGCGCGCCGGACCCCGCCGGCCCGTACCCCCACGGGGCAACGCCGAAGGGCCGTACCTCGAAAGGTACGGCCCCTCGGTCGGCTGCTAGGCCTCAGCGGCTGGGGGTTCCCCCGCCGGGGGAGTTCAGCTCTGGCCGCCGGCCAGCTTCTCGCGCAGCGCGGCCAGCGCCTCGTCCGAGGCCAGCGCGCCGGACTGGTCGCCGCCCTCGGAGGAGTACGAACCGCCACCGGACGCGGCCGGAGCGGCGGCCTCGCCACCCTCGGCGGCGGCCTTCTCGTCCGCCTCGCGGGACTTGATGACCTGCGCCTGGTGCTGCTCGAAGCGGGCCTGCGCCTCGGCGTACTGGCGCTCCCACTCCTCGCGCTGCTTCTCGTAGCCCTCGAGCCAGTCGTTGGTCTCGGGGTCGAAGCCCTCGGGGTAGATGTAGTTGCCCTGGTCGTCGTAGGACGCGGCCATGCCGTACAGGGTCGGGTCGAACTCGACCGCCGTCGGGTCGGCACCGAAGGACTCGTTGGCCTGCTTCAGCGAGAGGCTGATGCGACGGCGCTCGAGGTCGATGTCGATGACCTTGACGAAGATCTCGTCGTTGACCTGGACGACCTGCTCCGGGATCTCCACGTGGCGCTCGGCCAGCTCGGAGATGTGGACCAGGCCCTCGATGCCCTCGTCCACGCGGACGAACGCACCGAACGGAACCAGCTTCGTGACCTTGCCGGGCACGACCTGGCCGATCTGGTGGGTGCGGGCGAACTGCTGCCACGGGTCTTCCTGGGTCGCCTTCAGCGACAGGGAGACGCGCTCGCGGTCCATGTCGACGTCGAGGACCTCGACGGTGACCTCCTGGCCCACCTCGACGACCTCGGACGGGTGGTCGATGTGCTTCCAGGACAGCTCGGAGACGTGGACCAGACCGTCGACGCCACCCAGGTCCACGAAGGCACCGAAGTTGACGATCGAGGAGACGACGCCGGAACGGACCTGACCCTTCTGGAGGGTGGTGAGGAACGTCTGGCGGACCTCGGACTGGGTCTGCTCCAGCCAGGCACGACGGGACAGGACCACGTTGTTGCGGTTCTTGTCCAGCTCGATGATCTTCGCCTCGAGCTCCTTGCCCACGTAGGGCTGGAGGTCGCGGACACGGCGCATCTCGACCAGGGAGGCCGGGAGGAAGCCGCGGAGGCCGATGTCGAGGATGAGACCACCCTTGACGACCTCGATGACGGTACCGGTGACGATGCCGTCCTCTTCCTTGATCTTCTCGATGGTGCCCCAGGCACGCTCGTACTGGGCGCGCTTCTTCGAGAGGATCAGGCGGCCTTCCTTGTCCTCCTTCTGGAGGACCAGGGCCTCGATCTCGTCGCCGACGGCGACGACCTCGTTCGGGTCGACGTCGTGCTTGATCGAGAGCTCGCGGCTCGGGATGACACCTTCGGTCTTGTAACCGATGTCGAGCAGGACCTCGTCCCGGTCGACCTTCACGATGACGCCGTCGACGATGTCGCCGTCGTTGAAGTACTTGATCGTCTCGTCGATCGCTGCGAGGAACGCTTCCTCGTTACCGATGTCGTTGACCGCTACCTGCGGGGTGGTGGCGGTGGTCTCGGTGCTGCTCGTCATGTGGGAAAGGGCTCCGGTACGGACATTGAAGTCGTAGGTACTGCTACGCCGGAGCCCGTTTCGCTCTGTAGAAGCCGGACAGCCAAGGAAGCACCTCACCGGTGACGGTGACGCGCCTCGACAACCGAGGGGACATACAACAGATGCGAGCGCAGCCTGCTACGTCTGAGGTGCGCAGGCCCGCAGCGCAACTTGTAGCATACGGGGGCAGCCGGGCAGGGTCAATGCACGAAGCCGCCCACCCGGGGTGGATCGCCGTATAACCGGCACAATTCCCCCGCACGGCGGAGCCGCGTCACCGGGTGCGCCCGGGCCGCGCAGCCCGCGCCGCGCCCCCGGCGGCGACGCGCCGGGGACGAGATGGACGGAAGAGTACGACGAGGGAGCCGATCATCCAAGAGCCCGAAGGTCCCGAACCGGAGGCGACCCGGCGGGAGGCCGGCGTCACCGAGAGCTCCCGTGCCAACCGGGGCTGGTGGGACCGCAACGCGGACGAGTACCAGACCGAGCACGGCGCGTTCCTCGGCGACGACCGCTTCGTGTGGGGCCCCGAGGGCCTGGACGAGGTGGAGGCCGGGCTGCTCGGCCCGCCGGAGGAGCTGAAGGGGCGGGACGTCCTGGAGCTGGGCGCCGGCGCGGCGCAGTGCTCGCGCTGGCTGGCCGCCCGGGGCGCGCGCCCGGTGGCCCTGGACATCTCGCACCGGCAGCTGCAGCACGCGCTGCGCATCGGCGGGTCCTTCCCCCTGGTGTGCGCCGACGCGATCGCGCTCCCCTTCGCGGACGGCTCCTTCGACCTGGTCTGCTCGGCGTACGGGGCGCTGCCCTTCGTCGCCGATCCGCGGCTGGTGCTGCGCGAGGCGCACCGGGTGCTGCGGCCCGGCGGCCGGCTGGTCTTCTCGGTCACGCACCCGATCCGCTGGGCGTTCCCGGACGAGCCCGGCCCGGAGGGGCTGAGCGTGTCCGGGTCGTACTTCGACCGCACGCCCTACGTCGAGCAGGACGAGGAGGGCCGCGCGGTGTACGTCGAGCACCACCGGACGCTCGGCGACCGCGTCCGGGACGTCGTCGCCTGCGGCTTCCGCCTGGTGGACCTGGTGGAGCCGGAGTGGCCGGACTGGAACACCTCGGAGTGGGGCGGCTGGTCCCCGCTGCGCGGCGGCCTGATCCCGGGGACGGCGGTCTTCGTGTGCGTGCGGGACTGAGCGCGTGATCCGTCAGGACGCCCTGGACGCCCTCCCCGTGCGCGACGCCCTGCCCGGGCTGGCCGGCGCCCTGGAGACGCACGGCACCGCGGTGCTGGTGGCGCCGCCCGGCACCGGCAAGACGACACTGGTGCCCCTGGCCCTGGCGGGGCTGCTCGGCGGGGGGCCCGCGCGGCGGGTGGTGGTCGCCGAACCGCGGCGGATCGCGGCGCGCGCGGCGGCGCGGCGGATGGCGTGGCTGCTCGGCGAGGACGTGGGCGGGTCCGTCGGTTTCACGGTGCGCGGGGAGCGGGCCGTCGGGCCGCGCACGCGCGTGGAGGTCGTCACGACCGGCGTGCTCCTGCAGCGGTTGCAGCGCGACCCGGAGGCGGCCGGCGTGGACGTGGTGGTGCTCGACGAGTGCCACGAGCGGCATCTGGACGCGGACACGGCGGCGGCGTTCCTGTGGGACGTGCGCGAGACCCTGCGCCCGGAGCTGCGCCTGGTGGCCGCGTCGGCCACGACGGACGCCGACGGCTGGGCCCGGCTGCTGGGCGGCGCGCCGGTGGTGGAGGCGTCCGGCGCCGCGTTCCCCGTCGAGGTGGTGTGGGCGCCTCCCGCGCGCCCGGTGCGGCCGCCGCACGGCCTGCGGGTCGATCCGGCGCTGCTGACGCACGTGGCGTCGGTGGTGCGGCGGGCGCTGGCCGAGCGGGACGGGGACGTGCTGGTGTTCCTGCCGGGGGTGGGCGAGATCGCCCGGGTGGCCGGGCAGCTCACCGGCCTCGGGGACGTCGACGTGCTCCAGGTGCACGGGCGGGCGCCGGCGGCCGTGCAGGACGCGGTGCTGGCGCCCGGCGCGGGGCGCCGGGTGGTGCTGGCGACCTCGGTGGCGGAGTCGTCGCTGACGGTGCCCGGGGTGCGGGTGGTCGTGGACGCGGGGCTCGCGCGGGAGCCCCGGGTCGACCACGCCCGCGGGCTGAGCGCGCTGACCACGGTGCGGGCCTCGCGGGCGGCCGGGCGGCAGCGGGCGGGCCGGGCCGGACGGGAGGCTCCGGGCGCGGTCTACCGCTGCTAGACGGAGGCGGAGGACGCGCGGCTGCCGCGGTTCCCCTCCCCCGAGATCAAGGTGGCCGACCTGACGGCGTTCGCGCTCCAGGCGGCCTGCTGGGGTGATCCGGACGCCTCCGGGCTGGCGCTGCTGGACCCCCCGCCGGGCGGGGCCATGGCGGCGGCCCGGGACGTGCTCGCGGCGATCGGGGCGGTCGGCCCCGACGGGCGGGCCACGCCGCGGGGCGCACGGCTCGCGCGGCTCGGCCTGCACCCCCGGCTGGGGCGGGCGCTGCTGGACGCGGCCCCGGCCGTGGGCCCCGGGCTCGCGGCCGAGGTGGTCGCGCTGATCGGCGAGGAACCGCCGCGGGAGTACGGGGACGATCTCGCCGGTGCGCTGCGGGCCGCGCGGCGCGGCGGTGACGCGTACGCGGGGCGGTGGCGGGCGGAGGCGCGCCGACTGCGCCCGCTCGCCGCGGAGGCCGCGGAAGCCGCGGAGGGTTCCGGGGACCCGGGGGTGTCCTGGAGGGCCGTCCGCGGTTCCGGCTCCCCGCCGGTGCGGCCGGGCGGGGAGGACGCCCGGGTGGGGCTGGTGGCCGCGCTCGCCTTTCCCGAGCGGGTCGCCCGCGCGGACGGCGGGTCGTACCTGATGGTGTCCGGGACCCGTGCCGAGGCGGCGGGGGCCGGGTTGCGCGGCGCGTCCTGGATCGCGGTCGCCGTGGCCGACCGGCCCGTGGGTCGGGGGCACGCGCGGGTGCGGCTCGGCGCGGCCGTCGACGAGGACGTCGCGCGCGCGGCGGCGGGGACGCTGCTGGAGTCGCGCGAGGAGGTCCGGTGGGCCGACGGGGACGTCGTGGCGCGCCGGGTCGAGCGGCTCGGGGCGGTGGAGCTGGCCGTGCGACCGCTTCCCGACGCCGATCCCGCGCTCGTCCGGGCGGCGCTGCTGGACGGACTGCGGCGGGAGGGGTTCGGGCTGCTGCGGTGGCCGGCGGGGGCGGTCGTGCTGCGGCAGCGGCTGGCGTTCCTGCACCGCCGGCTCGGCGCGCCGTGGCCCGACGTCTCGGACGAGGCGCTGCACGCACGCGTGGCGGAGTGGCTGGAGCCGGAGCTGGGCCGGGCCCGCGGGCGGGCCGACCTCGCGCGCATCGACGCCGGGCAGGCGCTCGGGCGGCTGCTGCCCTGGGCCTCGGGCCGGGCCGCGCTCCTCGACGAGCTGGCGCCCGAGCGGATCACCGTGCCCAGCGGGTCCGCGATCCGGGTGGACTACTCCGATCCGGAGCAGCCGGTGCTCGCCGTGAAGCTCCAGGAGATGTTCGGGCTCCGGGAGACGCCCCGGGTGGCCGGCGTGCCGCTGCTGGTGCACCTGCTGTCCCCGGCCGGACGGCCGGCCGCGGTCACCGCCGACCTCGCCTCCTTCTGGAAGGACGGCTACCGCGGGGTACGGGCCGAGCTGCGCGGGCGGTATCCCCGGCACCCGTGGCCGCAGGACCCGTCCACCGCCGAACCGACCCGGCACACCAACGCACGGCTCCGCCGGTGAGCCGCCCCGGTCCCGTCCCCGGCGCGGGGCCTTCGGGAAGGCGCCGGGGCGCACACGGCGACCGGGGGCCCCGCCGTCGTGACGGCGGGGCCCCCCGGTCCGGCGAGGGGCGGCGGTCACGCGCCGGGGCTCGCCGACGGGCCGCTGGACGGGTCGGCCGACGGGCCGCTGGACGGACCGGTGGAGGGGTCGGCCGACGGGCCCGGTGACGGCGTCCCGGCCGCCGCCACGGTCAGTTCGACCGTGAGGGTGGCCCCGCCCGCGGTGGTGACGCGGAGCAGGAACGTGCCGGTGGCGTCGTCGGCGTACAGCCGCGGCAGCCTCAGCAGGCCGTTCGCGTCCGTCTCCAGGCCGGTCAGGATGCGGACGGCCCGGCCGTCGGCGTCCTTGAAGTAGGGGCCCTCGTCGTTCGGGGCCGGGTCGTCGGCCGAGGTGATCAGCGTGGCGGTGGCCGCGACCCCGCCGGCGGCGGCGCCGTCGTACGTGGCCCTCACCTCGACCCGGTCCGCGAACTCGCCGCCCGGGGCGCAGGTCAGCGCCTCGTCACCGGTGCGCACGAGGGTGTCGGCGACGCGCTCGGTGACGGTGGCCCGGTAGTCGAGGCCGGGGACGGCGCGGCCGGCGACGGTGGCGCGGACGGTGACGGCGCCGGTCTTCCCGCCCGCCCGGAGCGCGGGCGCCACGGCGACGCCCGAGCCGTTGGTGACGACGACGGCCACGCTCTCGCCGCCGGCGAAGACGGTGCCGGTGTCGCCGAGGAGGGTGAAGCGGATCCGCACCCCGGCCACCGCCTTGCCGTCGTCCGTCTCGGCGCGGGTCCTGACCCTCTCGCCGAACACCTCGCCCGTCCGCGCGGTGAGCTTCCCGGTGCCGGCGTTCTCCAGGTGGTCCACCGTGTCGGTGGGCGTCCGCGGCGGTGTCGACGGGGTCGACGGCCCGGGGTCCGGGGTGCCGGGCGAAGCGGGCGGCGTGCCCGGGGTGCCGGGCGCGGCCGGCGGCGTGCCCGGAGTGCCGGGCGCGGCCGGCGGCTCGGGGCGCGGGCTGCCGCCGGACGGCTCGCCGGGCTTGGACGGGGAGGCGCCCGGCCCGGACGGGGAGGGCCGCGCCGGGGTCTCGTCGCTGCGGTCCACGGGCAGGGTGCCGGTGCCGTCCGGGATCTCGTGGGTGCCCTTGCGGTAGTACTCCAGCCAGGACAGGACGGTGTTCAGGTAGTCCGTGGAGTTGTTGTAGCTGAGGATCGCCTTCCTGAGGTCGCCCCGGTCGGACAGGTCCCAGCCGAAGCGGCACAGGTAGTGGCCGGCCGAGAGCGCGGCGTCGTAGATGTTGTTGGGGTCCTTGCGGCCGTCGCCGTTGCCGTCGCGGCCCGCCCACTGCCAGGTGGACGGGATGAACTGCATGGGGCCGACGGCGTTGTCGTAGGCGCTGTTGCCGTCGTACACGCCGTCGTCGGTGTCCTTGATGAGCGCGAAGCCGTTGCCGTCGAGCTGCGGGCCGATGATCGGGCTGAGGGTGGTGCCGTCGGCGTCGACGCGTCCGCCGCGGGCCTGGCCCGACTCCACCTTGCCGATGGCGGCGAGCAGTTGCCAGGGCAGGTTGCAGCCCGGCTTGGCCTCGCGCAGCGCGGCCTCCGCCTTCTTGTAGGCGTCGAGGACGGTCGCCGGTATGCCGGCCTCGGACCCGCCGGGCGTGCCCGGGCCGGTGCTCGCGGACGGGGAGGGGTGGGGGCTGTTGAGCGGCGGCAGGTCCGTGTAGTACGGCGAGTTGCCGGTCGCGCCGACGTCGGCGGTCTCCCCGGGCGCGGGTGCGGTGTCCGCGGTGGCCTGGTCGCCGGCCGTCACCCCCGGTGCCTGGGACGCGGACAGGGCCGCCACCGCCGCCGCGGCCACGGCGGTGGTTGCCGCTCCCCTGCGCAGCCTCCTGCCGAATTGCGCCGCCATAGAGTGAACCCCTCCCGTGGACGCCGGAGCGTCCGTCGACGTCTGTCGTCTCCGCCCCGTGGGGCGGTCCGCCCGTCTCACCGGTTGCCCTCGGCGGGCGGGCGCATGTGCCGTCGTTCTCCGTCCGCGCCCGTCCTGCGCCCCGGCACGACAGCTCTCGTGACCCTACGACAACTTCCTTTGCGCGCACACCCGTTCGTGCCCGATATCCGACGGTTGGCCGCTTTCGTTCGTGACCGGTGGTGGCGCGGGGCGTCCCGCACACTGGAGCGCGTCGATCGCCGGGGCCCACCGGGCTCCGTCAACGCCTGTCGCGGGGAGTCGAGTTGCCGTTCACGCTGAGCCATGCGGCGGCGGTGCTGCCCCTCGTGCGCGCCGACGGGGCCGGCCGGGGCCCGCTGGTGCCGGCCGTGCTCGTCGCGGGTTCCCTCGCGCCCGACCTGACCTATTACGCGGCGAGCTTCCTTCCCGGGCGATGGAGTTCGGGGACGTCACGCCCTCCTTCCGGGGCGTGCTCACGGTCGACGCGCTCCTCGCCTGGGCGCTGGTGGGACTGTGGCCGCTGGTGCGCGAACCGCTGGTGGCGCTGCTGCCCCGGGCCCGGCAGGGGCGGGCGGCCGCCCTGCTGCGCTGCGCGGGACGCCCCGCGCGCGGGTGCGGCCGTCCCCGGTGCTGCGCTGGTGCGCCTCGGCGGTGCTCGGCGCGCTGACGCACGTCGCGTGGGACGCCTTCACCCACCCGGACCGGTGGGGGATGCGGGTGTTTCCCGTGCTCGGCGAGGAGATCGCGGGCTCGCCCCTGTACCGGTGCCTGCAGTACGGCGGCTCGGTGGTGGCCGCGCTCGTGATCGCCGCGTTCCTGGTGCGGGCGCTGCGCCGGGCACCCCGGGCCGCGGGGCCCGTGGGGGTGCCGGCGCTCTCGGGTGCGGACCGGTGGGGGGCCGCCGCGCTGCTCGGCGGCTGCGTGCTGGGGGCGGCGGTGCGGCGGGCCGTGCGGTGGTGGGCCCACCGGGGGCCGGCCGCGAAGCCCTGGGAGCTGATCCCGGCGGTGTGCTTCGGGGCGGGCGCGGGGCTCGTCCTCGCGCTGACGCTGTACGCGGTGGCGGTCAGGGTGTGGCGTCCGGTCCCGGGCGTGCGGGGCCCTGGAGCGGACCGGACGCGGCGGCCGGACCGTACGGCCGCGCGCTGGGGGTCTCGCCGGCCGCGACGAACACGGTGATCGTGCGGACCGGGCGGGGCCGGGGCAGCAGGGTGAGGGCGAGTGCGAGGTAGCCGCGGGCCAGCTCGGCCCACAGGCGCCAGGCCGGCGGCTCGCCGGGGCGTGCCGGTCCCGCGGCGGCAAGGGCGCGGTCGGCGCGCCGCCGGCCGTCGGTGACGCGGCGGCCGAGACCGGCCGCGGCGCGCCGCAGCGCGGTCGCGAGGGTGGCGGGGACGCGGGCGGTACTCGCGGCGGCGGCGAAGCCCGGAACCGGCACGAACGCCTCGTGGGTGGGTCCGTCGGCGTCGGCCCGCGGGGGTGCCGCTCTGCGGTGAAGCATGCGTATACCCATGCCCCGCATCCTGGCGGGCGGGGGTGCGGGGGGCCGCTTCGCGAGGGCCACGCGGGTGAAGGGCGGTGCGGGAAGGGGCGGCGCGGGAGGGCCGGGAGGGCGTCGTCGCCCCTGGTCCGGCGGATGCCGGGGACCGCGGGCACACGGCCGGCCGGGCCGCGCCGCCGCGGGCCCCCGGCCGCCCGCATCCGGGGGCTCGCGGCCCGCCGGGGAGCAGGGGCGGAGGGGCGGGAGAGGGGCCTGTGGCTCCTCCCGCCCGGCGGGACCGGGACCCGTCCGGCGGGTCGTGCCGGCAGTCACGGGGCCGCGGTGCTCCCTCCCCGGGTTCTCCGGGCGGGGACCCGGCGGCGTCGCCGCCGGGCGCCGGCTCCTCCCGGGCTCTCGACGGGGGTGGGGGGGGGGGGGCCCCCCCCCCCCCCCCCCCCCGGCCTTGGGGGGCAGGGGGGGTTCTCCCAGGCGGTTCTGCCCGAAAAGAGGAAAAGGTGTCGGGAGGGGGGGAAAAAGTGA
>NZ_JBVITR010000007.1:120293-128995 GCF_055574875.1 Streptomyces sp. NPDC034670 | reverse complement strand
CTCCTCCCTGTCTCCCTCATGGGAGACCCCGGGGGCGCCAACGCCTGCCTCTTTCCCCCCCTGTCCCCCGGGGGGGGGGGGGGGGTCCCCCCCCCCCCCCCCCCCCCACCCGGGTCGTGAGGAGCCGGCGGCGTCCTGCCGGTCCGCTCCGCCGGACGGAGCGGACGGGTGTCAGTGCGCGGCCGACTCCCAGTTCGGGCCCGCGCCCACCGAGACGCCCAGGGGGACGCGGAGCCGGACCGCGTCCGCCATTTCACGGCGGACCAGTTCCTCCACGGCCGGGCGCTCGCCGGGAGCGATCTCCAGGACGATCTCGTCGTGGACCTGCAGGAGCATCCGGGAGGCCAGGCCCGCCTCCCGCAGTGCGCCGTCCACCTTCAGCATGGCGATCTTGACGATGTCCGCGGCCGTGCCCTGGATCGGTGCGTTCAGGGCCATGCGTTCGGCCGCCTCGCGCCGCTGGCGGTTGTCGCTGCCGAGGTCGGGCAGGTAGCGGCGGCGGCCGAAGAGGGTCGCCGTGTAGCCGGTGGCCCGCGCCTCGTCCACGACCCGGTGCAGGTAGTCCCGCACCCCGCCGAACCGCTGGAAGTACGCGTCCATCAGGGCGCGCGCCTCGGCCGCCTCGATGTTCAGCTGCTGGGAGAGGCCGAAGGCCGACAGCCCGTACGCCAGGCCGTACGACATGGCCTTGATCTTGCGGCGCATCTCCGCGTCCACCGCGGACCGCTCGACCGCGAACACCTGGGCGGCCGCCGTGGTGTGCAGGTCCTCGCCGGAGGTGAACGCCTCGATCAGGCCCTCGTCCTCGGAGAGGTGGGCCATCACGCGCAGTTCGATCTGGCTGTAGTCGGCGGTCAGCAGGCACTCGAAGCCCTCGCCGACCACGAAGCCGCGGCGGATGGCGCGGCCCTCGTCCGTGCGGACCGGGATGTTCTGCAGGTTCGGGTCGGTCGACGACAGGCGGCCGGTGGCGGCGACCGTCTGGTTGAAGGTGGTGTGGATGCGGCCGTCCGCGGCGATCGTCTTGATCAGGCCCTCGACGGTGACGCGCAGCTTCGCCTGCTCCCGGTGGCGGAGCATGATCACCGGCAGTTCGTTGTCGGTCTGCGTGGCGAGCCAGGCCAGCGCGTCGGCGTCCGTGGTGTAGCCGGTCTTCGTCCGCTTCGTCTTCGGCAGGGCCAGCTCGCCGAAGAGGACCTCCTGGAGCTGCTTGGGCGAGCCCAGGTTGAACTCGTGCCCCGCCGCCGCGTGCGCCTCCTTCACCGCCTGCTGCACGGCGCCCGCGAACATCTGCTCCATGGCCTCCAGATGGGCCCGGTCGGCGGCGATGCCGTGCCGCTCCATGCGGGCCAGCAGCTCCGACGTCGGCAGCTCCATGTCGCGGAGCAGGTCCGCCGCGCCCACCTCCTCGAGACGGGCCTCGAAGGCCCCCCCGAGGTCGAGGATCGCGCGGGCCTGCACCATCAGTGCCTCGGCCTCGGCGCCCTCGTCCGCGCCGAGGGCGAGCTGCCCGTCGGCCGCGGCGGCGGGCGCCAGCTCGCGGTGCAGGTACTCCAGGGACAGGGCGTCCAGGTCGAAGGAGCGGCGGCCCGGCTTGACCAGGTAGGCGGCGAGGGCGGTGTCCATGGTGACGCCCCCGATGCTCCAGCCGTGCTCGGCGAAGACCCGCATGGCGCTCTTGGCGTCGTGGAACACCTTGGGGCGCTCCGGGTCGGCGAGCCAGGCGGCGAGCGCCCGCTCGTCGGCCTCGTCCAGCTCGGTCGGGTCGAGCCAGGCGGCCGGGCCCGCGGACGTGGCCAGCGCGATCTCGGCGACCGAGCCGGTGCCCAGCGCCCAGGTGGCGACGGTGGCGACGCCGAGGGGCCCGGTGCCGTGCTCGGCGAGCCAGCCGGTCAGCTCGCCCGTGCCCAGCACGGCGCCCTCCAGCTCCACGCCGTCCGCGACGACCGGGGCGGCCTCGGTCTCCCCGGCGCCGGGGTCGACGGCGAAGAGCCGCTCGCGCAGCGACGGGTTCCTGATCTCCAGGGTGTCCAGGACCATCGTCACGGCCTTGCGGTCGTAGGCGGTCCGCTCCAGGTCGAGCACGCCCCTGGGCAGCTCGACCCGGCGCTCCAGCTCGGTGAGCCGGCGGTTGAGCTTGACCGCCTCCAGGTGGTCGCGCAGGTTCTGCCCGGCCTTGCCCTTGACCTCGTCGGCGCGCTCGACCAGCTCGGCGAACGAACCGAACTGGTTGATCCACTTCGCGGCCGTCTTCTCCCCGACGCCGGGGATGCCCGGCAGGTTGTCGGACGGGTCGCCGCGCAGCGCCGCGAAGTCGGGGTACTGCGCGGGCGTCAGCCCGTACTTCTCGACCACCTTCTGGGGGGTGAACCGGGTCAGCTCGGAGACGCCCCTGGTCGGGTACAGCACCGTGGTGTGCTCGGAGACGAGCTGGAAGGAGTCGCGGTCGCCCGTGACGATCAGCACCTCGAAGCCCTCGGCCTCGGCCTGGGTGGCGAGGGTGGCGATGATGTCGTCCGCCTCGTACCCCTCGACGGCGAAGCGGGGGGCGTGCATCGCGTCGAGCAGCTCACCGATCAGCTCGACCTGGCCCTTGAACTCGTCCGGGGTCTTGGAGCGGTTCGCCTTGTACTCGGTGAACTCCTCGGACCGCCAGGTCCGGCGGGAGACGTCGAAGGCGACCGCGAAGTGCGTGGGCGCCTCGTCGCGCAGCGTGTTGGCCAGCATCGACGCGAAGCCGTAGACGGCGTTCGTCGGCTGGCCCGTCACGGTGGTGAAGTTCTCCGCGGGCAGCGCGAAGTACGCGCGGTAGGCCAGCGAGTGCCCGTCCATGAGCATCAGTCGCGGACGGGTCCCGCCGGAGGTCTGGTCGGTCTTCTTCGATGCTGTCTCTGCCACGTCCCCGATCCTGCCACGCCCCGCCGACACTCGGCCCCGCGCCGCCCGGACCCCGCGCCGCCGCTCCCGCGCCCCGGGCCTGCGCGCCGGCCCGGTCCGCACCGGCCACGGCCGTCCCCGGCGGCGCGTGGGAGGATCGGGGGACCCACCTCACACGTGTCCGCGAAGGGGAGTGCGCGATGGCCACGAAGCCGCCCAAGGGTGATCCGGTCCAGGACGCTCCGCGGGTCACCGAGCCGCAGCACGCGGCGGCGGGCCTGACGGCGGTCGGCCACACCCTGCGCACGGCCCACCGGCAGATGGGGGCGAGGCGCACGGCGCTGACACTGCTCGCCGTCAACCAGGAGGACGGCTTCGACTGCCCGGGCTGCGCCTGGCCGGAGCCGGAGCGCCGGCACCGGGCGGAGTTCTGCGAGAACGGCGCGAAGGCCGTGGCCGAGGAGGCCACCCTGCGCCGGGTCACCCCCGAGTTCTTCGCCGCGCACTCCGTCGCCGACCTGGCCGGCCGCAGCGGCTACTGGCTGGGCCAGCAGGGCCGCCTGACCCACCCCGTGTACCTGCCGGAGGGCGGCGACCACTACGAGCCGGTCACCTGGGAGCGCGCCTTCGACATCGTCGCCGAGGAGATCGGCGCCCTGGCCTCCCCCGACGAGGCCGTCTTCTACACCTCCGGGCGCACCAGCAACGAGGCCGCCTTCCTCTACCAGCTGTTCGCCCGCGAGCTCGGCACCAACAACCTGCCCGACTGCTCCAACCTGTGCCACGAGTCCTCCGGGTCGGCCCTGTCGGAGACGATCGGCGTCGGCAAGGGCAGCGTCCTGCTGGAGGACCTGTACCGGGCCGACCTGATCGTCGTCGCCGGGCAGAACCCCGGCACCAACCATCCGCGCATGCTGTCCGCCCTGGAGAAGGCCAAGGCGAACGGCGCGCGGATCATCAGCGTCAACCCGCTGCCCGAGGCGGGCCTGGAGCGCTTCAAGAACCCGCAGACCGCCAGGGGCCTCACCACCGGTGCCGCCCTGACCGACCTGTTCCTGCAGATCCGCCTCGGTGGCGACCAGGCCCTCTTCCGCCTCCTCAACAAGCTGATCCTCGACACCCCGGGCGCGGTCGACGAGGAGTTCGTCCGCGAACACACCCACGGCTACGAGGAGTTCGCCCGGGTCGCGCGCGCCGCCGACTGGGAGGAGACGCTCACCGCGACCGGCCTGACGCGCGAGGACATCGAGCGGTGCCTGCGGATGGTCCTCGACTCCCGGCGCGTCGTCGTGTGCTGGGCGATGGGCCTCACCCAGCACAAGCACTCGGTGCCCATGATCCGGGAGATCGTCAACTTCCTCCTGCTGCGCGGCAACATCGGCCGTCCGGGGGCGGGCGTGTGCCCGGTGCGCGGCCACTCCAACGTGCAGGGCGACCGCACCATGGGCATCTTCGAGCGCCCCGCGCCGGCGTTCCTGGACGCCCTGGAGAGGGAGTTCGGCTTCGCTCCGCCGCGCGAGCACGGCCACGACGTCGTCCGGGCCATCCGCGCCCTGCGCGACGGGAGGGCGAAGGTGTTCTTCGCCATGGGCGGCAACTTCGTCTCCGCCTCCCCCGACACGGAGGTCACCGAGGCCGCGATGCGGCGGGCCCGGCTGACGGTGCACGTGTCGACCAAGCTGAACCGCTCCCACACCGTCACGGGCGCGCGCGCCCTGATCCTGCCGACCCTGGGCCGCACCGAGCGCGATCTGCAGGAGGGCGGGGAGCAGTTCGTGACGGTCGAGGACTCCATGGGGATGGTGCACGCCTCGCGCGGCCGGCTGGAGCCGGCGAGCCCGCACCTGCTGTCCGAGCCGGCCATCGTGTGCCGGCTGGCCCGCCGGGTCCTCGGCGGGAACAGCGTGGTGCCGTGGGAGGAGTTCGAGAGGGACTACGCCGCGATCCGCGACCGCATCGCGCGCGTGGTCCCCGGCTTCGAGGACTTCAACGCGCGCCTGGCCGCCCACCCCGGGGGCTTCGCGCTCCCCCACGCCCCGCGCGACGAGCGCCGCTTCCCCACCGCCACCGGGAAGGCCAACTTCACCGCCGCGCCGGTGGAGTACCCGAAGCTGCCGGAGGGGCGGCTGCTGCTGCAGACGCTGCGCTCGCACGACCAGTACAACACCACGATCTACGGCCTCGACGACCGCTACCGGGGCATCAGGAACGGCCGCCGGGTGGTGCTGGTCCATCCCGAGGACGCGCGGGAGCTCGGGTTCGCGGACGGGGCGTACGCCGACCTGGTCGGCGAGTGGCGGGACGGCGTGGAGCGCAGGGCGCCCGGCTTCCGCGTCGTGCACTACCCGACGGCCCGCGGCTGCGCCGCCGCGTACTACCCGGAGACCAACGTCCTGGTGCCGCTCGACGCCACCGCGGACACCAGCAACACCCCGGCCAGCAAGTCCGTCGTGGTGCGTCTGGAACAATCCGCTGCCGACTGAGCGTTCGCTCAGCGACCGCGCGGGGCGGCGTGCCCCGCGCGGTCGGCCGCAGTGATCACGACGAACGGAGCCGGGCCATGGGAGAGCAGCAGCACGTGAAGTTCCCGCAGGAGGTCATCGACGAGTACGCCGCGCTCGGCGTGGACCTGCAGGCACTGTTCTCCGCGGGCCACCTGGGCACGCGCATGGGCGTGCAGATCGTGGAGGCCTCGGCCGAGCGGGTCGTCGGGACGATGCCGGTGGAGGGCAACACCCAGCCCTACGGCCTGCTGCACGGCGGCGCCTCCGCCGTGCTGGCCGAGACGCTGGGCTCGGTGGGGTCGATGCTGCACGGCGGCACCTCCAGGATCGCGGTCGGCGTCGACCTCAACTGCACCCACCACCGGGGCGTGCGCTCCGGGACGGTCACCGGGGTGGCCACCCCGGTGCACCGGGGGCGGTCCACGGCGACGTACGAGATCGTCATCACCGACGAGGCGGACCGGCGGGTGTGCACCGCGCGGCTGACCTGCCTGCTGCGCGACGTCTCCCCGAAGGACGCGGAGCGCGTCGGCGGCGCGGGCTGAGCCCGCGCGGCGGTGCGGGGCACGACGTCCCCGCACCGCACGGCCGTTGCCTCCGGCCGGCGGACGGTCCTAGCGTTCGGGCATGCGACGGGGAGGCGTCCGCCCGCCTGCGGCGGGGGCGTGGGGAACGTGTCTCGCGGCCGCGCTGCTGACCGGCGTCCTGGCGACCGGATGCGGCGCGGCCGGTTCCGGCCGCGCGGAGGGCACCCCGCCGGCCGGGGCGGGCGGGAGCCGCACCCCTGCGCCGTCACCACGGGTGACGTCCGACGAGGACCTGTGCACGAGGATCGTCGCCCACTGGTCGCACCGGGTGCTGGAGGGCCGCACCTACGGCGACTACCAGTCCATGGGGCTGTCCGGCGGGCAGTACGACATTCTGCGCGAAGTGGTCGGCGCCGCGCGGGCCGCCGAGCGCCGAGGGGCGGAGGAAATCGGCCAGTTGATCGACCGCAGGGCGCGTGAGGGGTGTGCCGCCCGGTACCGCGACGGCGGGCCGGGCAGGGGGCCCTGGCCGTGAGCGGGGCCGGCCCGGTGGAGCCGGGAGGGGCGCCCGCGTCCGGGAAGACGCCTTCCCTCCGCCCCCCGCCCCGGCGCGGGCCGCCCCCACGGCCGTACGGGCGGCACCGCGGGCCGCACCACCCGCCCCCTCCTCACCTCCCCGCCCCCTCCCCGCCGCAGCCCTCGCGGGCGGCGGGCGCCTCCTCGCCGCCCGGCCCCGACGCCCCCGCCCCGGTCGAACCGGACGATCACCTTCCATTGCCTGGAACCGCAGGCCAGCGGCCGTGAAAGCACTTCACGAAACGTCGCTTTCGACGTGTGGATGATCATGAAATCCGGTCCTCCGGCGATCGTCGCGCGAATATCCCGGCCGCACGCGAACCGTCCGTGACCCCCGATCCGCGCACTCCTTTCCGGACAAAATCAGGAGCACCCCGCAAGATCAACCGCCCCACGGGCGGCGGAATGAGGAAAAGTGCCGCGGAATGTCTGACTCCCTTTCATGGGCGTAACCCTGCGTAATACGCGTGCAATACAGGCACGCGACTCCACCCTCGGACCGCGGTGCGCACAGTCCCCCTCCAGGCCTACAACAGTCGCCTACGGCAACGACTTTGAGTCATCACCAAAACCGCCGACACGCCTGAACGAACCCCTCCCGTTCCTGCGGTTTCTCATCATCCGGACCGGGCAAACCGGCGAGAATTCTGCCCTTCCCCCCACTCAGTACCGCTCTGCAATACGTCGTGTCATAACAAGAGCGTCACAGCATTGGCCAGAGTCTCCTCCGCATTCCCCACCCGCGCTTAGAGTCACCGCCAGTCACCGCGCCGCCTGATTCTCACTTCGGCCCAGCGCTCGACTCGGCCGATTCCACCCGGAATCGGCCGTCAGGGGAAAGGACTGGATCGTGCGTCAACGTTCACTCATCGCCATCACCGCCGCGCTGGCGGCGGGAGCACTCACCCTCACCGCCTGCGGCTCCCGCGACGAGAACGGCGGCGGCAGCTCGGACTCCGGCAACGGTGGCACCACCGTGGTCATCGGCGTCGACGCGCCGCTGACCGGCGACCTGTCCGCGCTGGGCCTCGGCATCAAGAACTCCGTCGACCTCGCGGCCAGGACCGCCAACGAGAAGAAGTACGTCGAGGGCATCACCTTCAAGATCGAAGCCCTCGACGACCAGGGCCAGGCCTCCGTCGGCCAGCAGAACGCCACCAAGCTCGTCGCCAACGACGACGTCCTCGGCGTCGTCGGCCCGCTGAACTCCTCCGTCGGCGAGTCCATGCAGAAGGTCTTCGACAGCGCCAAGCTGGTCGAGGTCTCCCCGGCCAACACCAACCCCGCCCTCACCCAGGGCGTGAACTGGCAGACCGAGAAGGTCCGGCCGTACAAGTCGTACTTCCGCACCGCGACCACGGACGCCATCCAGGGCCCGTTCGCCGCGCAGTACGTCTACAACGACGCCAAGAAGAAGAAGGTCTTCGTCATCGACGACAAGAAGACCTACGGCGCCGGCCTCGCCGCCACCTTCACCGAGGAGTTCAAGAAGCTCGGCGGCCAGGTCGTCGGCACCGAGCACATCAACCCCGAGAGCAAGGACTTCAGCGCCGTCGCCACCAAGGTCAAGAACTCCGGCGCCGACGTCGTCTACTACGGCGGCGAGTACCCGCAGGCCGGCCCGCTGAGCAAGCAGATCAAGGAAGCCGGCGCCAGGATCCCGCTGGTCGGCGGCGACGGCATCTACAGCGCCGACTTCATCAAGCTGGCCGGCGCGGCCGGCACCGGCGACCTCGCCACCTCCGTCGGCGCCCCCGTCGAGGACCTCCCCTCCGCCAAGGAGTTCGTCGCCAACTACAAGGCCGCCGGGTACAAGGAGGCCTACGAGGCGTACGGCGGCTACTCCTACGACTCCGCCTGGGCGATCATCGAGGCCGTCAAGAAGGTCGTCGAGGACAACGACGGGAAGCTCCCCGACGACGCCCGCGCCAAGGTCGTCGACGCCATGCAGAACGTCTCCTTCGACGGAGTGACCGGCAAGGTCTCCTTCGACGAGTTCGGTGACGCCACCAACAAGCAGCTCACCGTGTACTCCGTCAAGGACGGCGAGTGGGGCACCGTCAAGTCCGGCACCTTCACCGGCTGACCACCCACCGCACCACTCCCACGAGCCGCGGGGGGGGGGGGTCGCCTCTTGTCCCACCCGGACACCCCCTCCCCCCCCCCCCCCTAAACATTCTGCACCGCCTGTCGGAGAGAAGTGTGAAAGAAAACCCTA
>NZ_JBVITR010000007.1:42554-120283 GCF_055574875.1 Streptomyces sp. NPDC034670 | reverse complement strand
TCCCTCGTGACTCCTAGGGAGGGGGGTGGGGGGGCCACCCCCGGCCCTGCACCCTCCCCGTACCCCCCACCCCCCACCCCCCCCCCCCCCCGGGGGGGGGTGTTTCCCCCCCCCCCCCCCCCCCGGACCCGATTCCGGCCCCATCCGTCGAATATTTCCGAACGTCTCGGAGGACATGCGGTGAACGAACTGCCGCAGCAGCTGGTCAACGGCCTGCTACTGGGATCCATGTACGGCCTGGTCGCCATCGGCTACACAATGGTCTACGGCATCGTCCAGCTCATCAACTTCGCCCACGGCGAGATCTTCATGGTCGGCGCCTTCGGCGCCCTCACGGTGCACCTGTACCTCTTGCCCGACGGCACCTCCATCTGGGTCGCGCTGCCCCTGATGCTGCTGGGCGCCATGATCGTCTCGGTCCTGGTCGCCATCGGGGCGGAACGGTTCGCCTACCGCCCCCTGCGCGGCGCGCCCCGCCTCGCCCCGCTCATCACCGCCATCGGACTCTCCCTCGCGCTCCAGCAGGCCGTCTGGGCCTTCTACCCCGACGCGAAGTCCAAACTGCCCTTCCCCCAGATCGAAGGCGGCCCCTTCAGCATCGGCGGCGCCACCCTGCAGACCGGTGACATCTTCCTCCTCGTCGCCGCGCCCGTCAGCATGGCCTTCCTCGCCTACTTCGTGATGCGCACCCGCACCGGACGCGGCATGCAGGCCACCGCGCAGGACCCGGACACCGCCAAGCTCATGGGCGTCAACACCGACCGCATCATCGTGATCGCCTTCGCCCTCGGTGCCGTCTTCGCCGCCGTCGGAGGCGTCGCCAGCGGCCTCAAGTACGGCCAGATCGACTTCAAGATGGGCTTCATCCTCGGCCTCAAGGCCTTCACCGCGGCGGTCCTCGGCGGCATCGGCAACATCTACGGCGCCATGATCGGCGGCCTGGTCCTCGGCATCGTCGAGACCCTGGCCACCGCCTACATCGCCGACATCCCCGGCCTGCACCAGTTCGGCAGCCAGTCCTGGGCCGAGGTCTGGGCCTTCATCCTCCTCATCCTCGTACTGCTGTTCCGGCCACAGGGCCTGCTCGGCGAGCGCGTTGCGGACAGGGCGTGACACCGATGACCACACAGACCACCGCTTCGACCACCGCGGCCGCCCCCGCCGCGGACACCCGCACCGGCCTCATCGGCATCCCCCCGCACCTCGGCCGCGCCCTCGCCACCGGCGGCAGCGCCCTCGCCGTCGCCTCCACCTTCCTCGCCTGGACCTGGACCGCCGAATTCCCCGGCGACCTCACCTACTACGGCTACCCCGGCGGACTCCAGGTCCTCGTCCTCGTCGGCGGCGCACTCGCCACACTGTTCTCACTCGCCTCCTACGGCGTCAGAGGACTGCGCTGGCTCACCCCCGCCGGCGCCGACGCGGCCGTCAAGTACGCCGCACTCGGCACCTTCGCCACCGCCTGGTACACCCTCCTCGCGATCAGCTTCCAGCTCGGCGGCCTCGTCAACCTCGAGCCCGGCGGCTACCTCGTCGCGGCCGCCACGCTCACAGCCCTCCTCGGCGCCCTCGCCCTCCCCTTCGAGCGGCCCGAACCCGACCCCATCGACCCCGACGAAACCGGCTGGGAACGGTTCAAGCACGACACCGGCCACCGCTGGGCCACCCTCCGGGCGGCCTTCGCCTCCGGCAGCCCGCGCCCCGTGCGCGCCCTGCCGTCCTACGCCGAGATCCTGATCATCGTCGCCGTCCTGGCCCTCGCCCTGGTCGTCTTCACCTACGGCATCGGCACCGAGTACGACGAACTCTTCGTCGGCTTCCTGATCACCGCCGGCTTCGGATTCAGCGCCCTGAACCGCTCCGGTCTGATCGCCCACGTCTCGCAGATCACCGCACGGCACCAGAACATCACCGTCTGCGGCGCCTTCATCGCGGCGGCCTGCTTCCCCTTCACCCAGACCGACGACCAGTACGCCACCCTCGGCGTCTACATCCTCATCTTCGCCACCGTCGCCCTCGGCCTGAACATCGTCGTCGGACTCGCCGGCCTGCTCGACCTCGGATACGTCGCCTTCCTCGGCGTCGGCGCGTACGCGGCCGCCCTCGTCTCCGGCTCCCCCAGCTCACCGTTCGGCGTCCACTTCCCCTTCTGGGCCGCCGTACTCGTCGGAGCCGTCGCCTCACTGATCTTCGGTGTCCTCATCGGCGCCCCGACCCTGCGCCTGCGCGGCGACTACCTCGCCATCGTCACCCTCGGCTTCGGCGAGATCTTCCGCATCGCGGTCAACAACACCGACGGCACCTCCGGCCCGGACCTCACCAACGGCTCCAACGGCATCGCGTCCATCCCGGACCTGAAGATCCTCGGCTTCGACTTCGGCATCCCGCACGACATCGCCGGCTTCACCATCGGCCGGTTCGCCAACTACTTCTTCCTCATGCTGCTCATCACGGCCGTCGTCGTCCTCGTCTTCCGGCGCAGCGGCGACTCCCGCATCGGCCGCGCCTGGGTCGCCATCCGGGAGGACGAAACGGCGGCCCTCGCCATGGGCATCAACGGCTTCCGGGTCAAGCTCATCGCCTTCGCCGTCGGCGCCACCCTCGCCGGCCTCGCCGGAACCGTCCAGGCACACGTCACCTACACCGTGACCCCCGAGCAGTACCTGTTCGCCGGCACCACCCCGCCCAACTCCGCCTTCCTGCTCGCCGCAGTCGTCCTCGGCGGCATGGGCACCATCGCCGGACCCCTCATCGGAGCCGCGCTGCTCTTCCTGATCCCCAACAAACTCCAGTTCCTCGGCGACTTCCAGCTCCTCGCCTTCGGCATCGCGCTCGTCCTGCTGATGCGCTTCCGGCCCGAGGGCCTCATCCCCAACCGACGCCGCCAGCTGGAGTTCCACGAAGAGGCCGACGCGCCCGCAGTCCTGAGCAAGACAGGGGCCTGACCACCATGACCACCGACACCACCACCAAGGACACCGCCCCGGGCGCACCCGCCCCCGGCACCCCCGTCCTCGACGCACGCGGCGTCACCATGCGCTTCGGCGGCCTCACCGCCGTCCGCGACGTCGACCTCACCGTCAACAGCGGCGAGATCGTCGGCCTCATCGGCCCCAACGGCGCCGGCAAGACCACCTTCTTCAACTGCCTCACCGGCCTCTACATCCCCACCGAGGGCGAGGTCCGCTACAAGGGCAAGCTCCTGCCGCCCAAGTCCTTCAAGGTCACCGCCGCCGGCATCGCCCGCACCTTCCAGAACATCCGGCTCTTCGCCAACATGACCGTCCTCGAGAACGTCCTGGTCGGCCGCCACACCCGCACCAAGGAGGGCTTCTGGTCGGCCGTCCTGCGCGGGCCCGGCTTCCACAAGGCCGAGGCCGCCTCCCGCGAACGCGCCACGGAACTCCTCGAATTCGTCGGCCTCGCCGACAAGGCCGACCACCTCGCGCGCAACCTCCCCTACGGCGAACAGCGCAAACTCGAGATCGCCCGCGCCCTCGCCAGCGAACCCGGCCTCCTGCTCCTCGACGAACCCACCGCCGGCATGAACCCCCAGGAGACCCGGGCGGCCGAGGAACTCATCTTCGCCATCCGCGACCAGGGCACCGCCGTCCTCGTCATCGAGCACGACATGCGGTTCATCTTCAACCTCTGCGACCGCGTCGCCGTCCTCGTCCAGGGCCAGAAACTCATCGAGGGCGACCCCGCCACCGTCCAGGGCGACGAACGCGTCATCGCCGCCTACATCGGCGAACCCATGGAGAACGACCCCGGCGCCGCCGAGGCCGCCGAAGTCGAAGCCGCCGAAGCCGCGGCCGAGGCGGAGGCACAGGCCGGCACGGACGCCGCGCCCGGCAAGGAGAACGACCGATGACCGCACTCCTCGAAGTCGAGGACCTCAAAGTCGCCTACGGCAAGATCCAGGCCGTCAAGGGCATCTCGTTCAGCGTCGACGCCGGCGAGGTCGTCACCCTCATCGGCACCAACGGCGCCGGCAAGACCACCACCCTGCGCACGCTCTCCGGCCTCCTCAAGCCCGTCGGCGGCCAGATCAAGTTCAACGGCAGGTCCCTCAAGAAGATCCCCGCCCACAGGATCGTCTCCCTCGGCCTCGCCCACTCCCCCGAGGGGCGGCACATCTTCCCCCGCATGACCATCGAGGACAACCTCCGCCTCGGCGCCTTCCTCCGCAGCGACAAGGCGGGCGTCGAGAAGGACATCCAGCGCGCCTACGACCTCTTCCCCATCCTCGGGGAACGCCGCAAGCAGGCCGCCGGAACCCTCTCCGGCGGAGAACAGCAGATGCTCGCCATGGGCAGGGCCCTCATGTCCCAGCCCAAGCTCCTCATGCTCGACGAGCCCTCCATGGGCCTCTCACCGATCATGATGCAGAAGATCATGGCGACCATCGCCGAACTCAAGGCCCAGGGCACCACCATCCTGCTCGTCGAACAGAACGCCCAGGCCGCCCTCTCCCTCGCCGACCACGCCCACGTCATGGAAGTCGGCAACATCGTCCTCTCCGGCACCGGACGGAACCTCCTGCACGACGAGTCCGTCCGCAAGGCCTACCTCGGCGAGGACTGACACCGTCCCGACCCGCACGACGGGAGGCCCGCACCCCCACGGGGCGCGGGCCTCCCGTCGTGCGGGGAAGGGGAGATCACCCCTTCGACGCCTTCTTCTCCTCCGCGTCGTCGATGACCGCCTGCGCCACCTGCTGCATCGACATCCGCCGGTCCATCGACGTCTTCTGGATCCACCGGAACGCCGCCGGTTCCGTCAACCCGTACTGCGTCTGCAGCACCGACTTCGCCCGGTCCACCAGCTTCCGCGTCTCCAGCCGCTGGCTCAGGTCCGCGACCTCGCGCTCCAGCTCCTTCAGCTCCGTGAACCGCGACACCGCCATCTCGATGGCCGGCACCACGTCGCTCTTGCTGAACGGCTTCACCAGGTACGCCATCGCCCCCGCGTCCCGCGCCCGCTCCACCAGCTCGCGCTGCGAGAACGCCGTCAGCATCAGCACCGGGGCGATGCGCTCCTCGGCGATCTTCTCCGCCGCGGAGATGCCGTCCAGCTTCGGCATCTTCACATCGAGGATCACCAGATCGGGCCGGTGCTCACGGGCCAGCTCGACCGCCCGCTCACCGTCGCCGGCCTCACCGACGACCGAGTAACCCTCCTCCTCCAGCATCTCTTTGAGATCGAGCCGGATCAGCGCCTCGTCCTCGGCGATCACGACACGCGTCGTCATCGGAGGCACGTGCGACTTGTCGTCTTCGGGCACGTCTACGGGCTGGGGCGGCTCGGGGGCGCTCACGTGGGCTCCTTGGTGCGGGGCAGACGGTACTGCTGACAAGAGCGTACCCAGCTGCGGTAAGGTGGGGACACGGCGGGTGACCGCTGACCTTCGTTTCAAAGGGCGCCCCGGTAGCCCAGCGGTAGAGGCAATGGTCTCAAACACCATCCAGCGTCGGTTCGAATCCGACCCGGGGTACTTTTCCTCCGTATCCAAGGTTGCTCTCCGAGAAGCGGATCCTCACCCTCTCGCGCACCCGCCCCCCGGGGTCCTCTCCCCTTCCCCGATCCGGTGGACCCGGACGAGGTTCGTCGTGCCGGGGACTCCCGGCGGGGAGCCCGCCGTGATGACGACCGTGTCGCCCTTCTGGCAGCGGCCGTACCTCAGCAGCAGTTCGTCGACCTGGTCGACCATCTCGTCCGTGGTGTCCACGGGCGGGCCGAGGAAGGTCTCCACGCCCCAGGTGAGGCTGAGCCGGGAACGGGTGGCCGGGTCGGTGGTGAAGGCCAGCAGCGGGATCGGGGAGCGGTAGCGGGAGAGGCGGCGGGCGGTGTCGCCGGACTGGGTGGAGGCGACGAGGAACTTCGCGCCGAGGAAGTCGCCCATCTCGGCGGCGGCGCGGGCGACCGCTCCGCCCTGGGTGCGGGGCTTGTTGTGCTCGGTCAGGGGCGGGAGGCCCCTGGCGAGGATGTCCTCCTCGGCCGCCTCCACGATGCGGGCCATCGTGCGGACCGTTTCGACGGCGTGCCTGCCGACGCTGGTCTCGCCGGAGAGCATGACCGCGTCGGTGCCGTCGATGACGGCGTTGGCGACGTCGGAGGCCTCCGCACGGGTGGGGCGGGTGTTGTCGATCATCGAGTCGAGCATCTGGGTGGCGACGATGACCGGTTTGGCGTTGCGCTTGGCGCGTTTGACGGCGCGCTTCTGGACGAGGGGGACCTGTTCGAGGGGCATCTCGACGCCGAGGTCCCCGCGGGCGACCATGATGCCGTCGAAGGCGTCGACGATGTCGTCGATGTTCTCGACGGCCTGGGGTTTCTCGATCTTGGCGATGACGGGGAGGCGGCGGCCTTCCTCGTCCATGATCCGGTGGACGTCCTTGACGTCGTGCGCGGTGCGGACGAAGGAGAGGGCGATGATGTCGAAGCCGGTGCGCAGGGCCCAGCGGAGGTCGTCCTCGTCCTTCTTGGAGAGGACGGGGACGGAGACGGCGGCGCCGGGGAGGTTGAGGCCCTTGTGGTCGGAGAGGATGCCGCCCTCGACGACGGTGGTGCGGACGCGGGGGCCGTCGACGGCGGTGACCTCGAGGGTGACCCTGCCGTCGTCGACGAGGATGCGTTCACCGGTGGTGACGTCGGCGGCGAGGCCGTCGTAGGTGGTGCCGCAGCCGTGGCGGTCGCCCCGGGCGCCCTCTTCGACGGTGAGGGTGAAGGTGTCGCCGCGCTCGAGGAGCACAGGCCCTTCGGTGAAGCGGCCGAGGCGGATCTTCGGGCCCTGGAGGTCGGCGAGGACGCCGACGCTGCGGCCGGTTTCGTCGGCGGCTTTGCGGACGTGCCGGTAGCGCTCCTCGTGCTCGGCGTGGCTGCCGTGGCTGAGGTTGAATCGGGCGACGTCCATTCCGGCGTCGACCAGGGCTTTGAGCTGGTCGTACGAGTCGGTGGCGGGGCCCAGGGTGCAGACGATCTTCGCTCGGCGCATGGTTTCGACCCTAGGGCTTACCGATGGGTAGTGATTTGGTGGCGCGTGTCGACTCAACGGCCTTCGGGTGAAAGGTCGTTGACGGGTGCTGACGTGTGCGGCGGGTTATTGCGATGAGCATATGGGGAGGGTCGGACACCGGTCGTGGGCTCGCAACCCGGGGAACCTGCTCAGGGGCGTGCTCGGGCGGGGGCCGGGGCGTGCCTCCCCGTGCGCCGTCCCGGCGTCGCCCCGGAAGGGGCCGTTCTTCTCGTTCTCCGTGGTTTTCGTCCGTACGGGTCCTCAGGTCCCGTCCGTCAGGGGGCGAGCCGGGTGGCCCGCCGGGCCGGCGGGACCCGCGGCGTCCGGGGGCGGAGGCCGAAGGTGGTGAAGGCGGTGCGGACGGGGAGGGGGTAGGCCTGTCCGCCGGTGAGGTGGTTGAGGATCGTGGCGCTGCGCCAGGCGGCGAGTCCGAGGTCGGGGGCGCCGACTCCGTGGGTGTGCAGTTCGGCGTTCTGGACGTACACCGTGCCGGTGACGGAGGGGTCCAGGACGAGGCGGAAGTGTTCGTCGATGCGGGGACGGCCGGCGCGGTCGCGGTGGAGGAGGGGGCCGAGGGCGGCGAGGAGGCGGTCGAGGGGGCGCTGCCGGTGACCGGTGGCGAGGACGACGGCGTCGGTGGTGAGGCGGGTGCGGGTGTGCTGCCGGGTGTGCCGGAGGTGGAGTTCGATCCGGCCGGCGGCGGGGCGGCCGGCGCGGACGTGGACGCCGGGGGTGAGCACGGCGTCGGGCCAGCCGCCGTGGAGGGTGCGCCGGTAGAGCTCGTCGTGGATGGCGGCGATGGTGGCGGCGTCGATGGCCTTGTGGAGTTGCCACTGCGCGGGGACGAGCCGGTCGCGGACGTGTTCGGGGAGGGCGTGGAAGTAGCGGGTGTGGTCGGGGGTGAAGTGTTCGAGGCCGAGCTTGGAGTACTCCATGGGGGCGAAGGCGCCGGTGCGGCCGATCCAGTGCAGTCGTTCGCGTCCGGCGGGACGGCGGCGCAGCAGGTCGAGGAAGACCTCCGCGCCGGACTGGCCGGTGCCGACGACGGTGACGTGGTCCGCGGCGAGGAGGGCGTCGCGGTGGGCGAGGTAGTCGGCGGCGTGGAGGACGGGGAGGGCGGGGTCCGCGGCGAGGGGTCTGAGGGGGGCGGGGACGTGGGGTTCGCTGCCGATGCCGAGGACGACGTTGCGGGTGTGGGCGCGGCCGGGGGTGCCTGTTCCGCCGTCGGCGCCCCGCCGGGTGAAGTCGATCTCGAACAGGGCGTGTTCGGGGTTCCAGCGGACGGCGTCGACGCGGTGGCCGAAGTGGAGGGCGGGGAGGCGGTCGGCGACCCAGCGGCAGTAGGCGTCGTATTCGGTGCGGCGGATGTGGAAGTGCTCGGCGAAGTAGAAGGGGTAGAGGCGTTCGCGGTCCTTGAGGTGGTTGAGGAAGGTCCAGGGGCTGGTGGGGTCGGCGAGGGTGACCAGGTCGGCGAGGAAGGGGACTTGGAGGGTGGCGTCGTCGAGGAGCAGGCCGGGGTGCCAGCTGAAGTGGGGGCGCCGGTCGTAGAAGGCGGTGCGCAGGCGGGTGAGGGGGTGGGCGAGGGCGGCGAGGGAGAGGTTGGCGGGGCCGATGCCGATGCCGACGAGGTCGTGGGGGCCGGTGGGGGTGCGGGGGCGGGGGGTGGGGGTCATCGGGGTCCTTCGGCGTGGGTGCGGTGCACGAGGGCGAGGAGGGCGCTCAGGTCGTCGGGGCGGGTGGCGGGGTTGAGGAGGGTGGCTTTGAGCCAGAGCCGTCCGTCGGCGTGGGCGCGGCCGAGGGCGGCGCGCCCGGTGACCAGGAGGCGGCGCCGTACGGCGGCGACGGCCGTGTCGGTGGCGTGGGCGGGCCGGAAGAGGACGGTGCTGATGACGGGCCGGCCGTGGAGGTCGAGGCGGGGGTCGTGGTGGACGAGGTCGGCGAGTTGCCGGGCGTGGGCGCAGGTCCGGTCGACGAGGGCGCCCAGGCCGGTGCGGCCGAGGGTTCTGAGGGTGACGGCGAGTTTGAGGACGTCCGCGCGGCGGGTGGTGCGCAGGGAGCGGCCGAGGAGGTCGGGGAGTCCGGCGTCGGTGTCGTCGTCGGCGTTGAGGTAGTCGGCGCGGTGGTGCAGGGCGGTGAGGTCGTGGGCGTCGCGGACGGTGAGGAGGCCGGCGGGGACGGGCTGCCAGCCGAGTTTGTGCAGGTCGAGGGTGATGGTGTCGGCGGCGTCGAGTCCGGCGAGTCGGGGCCGGTGGCGGTCGCTGAAGAGGAGGGGGCCGCCGTAGGCGGCGTCGATGTGGAGGCGGGCGCCGTGGGTGGCGCAGCGGGCGGCGATGTCGGGCAGGGGGTCGATGAGGCCGGCGTCGGTGGTGCCGGCGGTGGCGGCCACCAGGACGGAGCCGCGGGGGCCGGACAGGCGGGTGAGGGTGTCGTCGAGGGCGGCGGGGTCGAGGGTGCCTGCGGGGGTGGGGACGACGACGGGGTCGGGCAGGCCGAGCAGCCAGGCGGCGCGGGGCAGGGAGTGGTGGGCGTTGGCGCCGTGGACGAGGCGTACGGCGCGGTGGGCGCGTTCGCGGGCCAGGAGGAGGGCGAGCTGGTTGGCCTCGGTGCCGCCGGTGGTGACGAGGCCGTCGGCGTGACCGGTCTCGCGGGCGAGGGCCCGGGTGAGGAGGGTTTCCAGGGCGGAGGCGGCCGGGGCCTGGTCCCAGGAGTCGAGGGAGGGGTTGAGCACCGAGGCGGCGAGGTCGGCGGCGGCCGCGACGGCGAGCGGCGGGCAGTGCAGGTGGGCGGCGCACAGGGGGTGCGCGGGGTCGGCGGCGCCCGCGGCGAGGGCGTGGACGAGGGAGCGCAGGGCGTCGGGGTCGCCCCGGTCGGGCAGGGGGTCGCCCAGGGCGGCGCGGACGGCCGCGGTGACGGTGCCGGGTCCGCCGGCGGGCAGGGGGCCGCCGCGTGCGCGGGTGCCGGTGTGCAGGGCGTCGAGGACGGTGTCGAGCAGGGGCCGCAGGTGGTGGGGGCCTCGGGGGCCGGACGCGAGGGGCGGCGTGCGCATGGGCTGTCCTCCGGGGGCGCGGTGCGGGGGAGGTTCCGCGGGGAGGATCCAGCTTGTACGCGCGGGGGGTGCGGCGCCCGAAAAGCCCGGTGAACACCCCCGAAGGGGTTACGTCCCCTTTCGGGGGCGGGCGGGGTGCCGCCGGGCGGGCGGCGGCACCCCGGGTGCCGGGTTACGCCTGCTGGACGCGCAGGGCGCGGGCCAGGTCGTCGAGCTGGTCGACGAGTTTGCGGCGCAGGGCGGGGATCGGCTCGGCCTCGCGCAGGCACTTCTCGCCCAGTTCCAGGTTCTCGGCGTCGACGGCGTGGGCGGGGAAGGCCCAGCGGCCGGCGGCTTCGGCGATGGCGGGGCCGCGGCGGGCGGCGACGGCCACGGCGTCCTGGTAGTAGCGGGTCACGTACGGGCGTACCAGGTCGGCCTGTTCGGGCTGCCAGAAGCCCTGGGCGGTGGCGGTGAACAGGTAGTTGGACAGCTCGGTGCGGTCGTCGGAGCCGAACATGGCGTCCCAGGCGCGGGCCTTGGCGGCCTCGTCGGGGAGGGCGGCGCGGCAGCGGGCGGCGCCTTCCCGGCCGGTGGCGCTGGGGTCGCGTTCGAGTTCGGCGGCGATGTCGGCCTCGTCGACGGCGCCGAGGACGGCGAGGCGGGCCAGGATCCGCCAGCGCAGTTCGGGGTCGAGTTCGGGGCCGCCGGGGACGGTGCCGTCGGCGAGCCAGGCGGCGATGGTGTCGGGGTGGGCGGCGGTGCCGATGCGGTGCCGTACGGCGATCAGGCGCAGGCCGGGGTGGTCGCCGTCCTCGGTGCGCCGGATGAGGTCGCGGCACAGCTCGGTGAGGGTGGCGAGGGCGGCGGGCCGCCGGTCGGGGGTGAGGTAGCGGTCGGCGACGTGGGTGGTGGCGAAGGCGAGGACGCCCTGGGCGAGGGCGAGGTCGGTCTCCTCGGGCAGGTGGGCGGCGGCGGTCGCCAGGTAGTCGGCCGGGGCGAGCGCGCCGTCGCGGACCATGTCGCGCAGCGTGTTCCACACGACGGCGCGGGTGAGCGCGTCGGGGATGCCGGACAGGGCGCGCAGGGCGGTGTCCAGGGAGGTGTCGTCGAGGCGGAGCTTGGCGTAGGTCAGGTCCAGGTCGTTGGGGACGACGAGGGCGGGGCGGGTGCCGGGGCGCGGCCGGGGGGCGGTGTCCCGGGGGACGTCGGTCTCGTACCGTTCCCGCAGGACGAGGGCGCGGTCGTCGCCGAGGGCGCGGTCGTACACGCCGACGGTGACGCGGTGGGGGCGGTCGCCGTCGCGGTCGAGGGTGAGGGTCCACTGGCCGGGGCGGGCGTCGACGGAGGCGGTGAGGGTGTCGACGCCGGTGGTGCGCAGCCAGGCGTCGGCCCAGGCGTGGACGTCGCGGTCGGTGGCGGCGGCGAGGGAGTCGAGGAAGTCGGCGAGGGCGGCGTTGGCGAACCGGTGCCGCTGGAAGTGGAGGTTGATGCCGGCGAGGAAGTCCTTCTCGCCGAGCCAGGTGACGAGCTGGCGCAGGGCGGAGGCGCCCTTGGCGTAGGAGATGCCGTCGAAGTTGAGCAGGGCGGAGGCGGTGTCCTCGACGTTCCCGGGGGCGACGGGGTGGGTGGAGGGGCGCTGGTCGGCGTCGTAGCCCCAGGCCTTGCGGGCGACGCCGAAGTCGGTCCAGGTGTCGGCGCCCCTCCACCGGGGGGGCCGGCCCCCGGTTCCCCCGGGGGTCACCTCGTTGAGGGTCTGGTAGCCCATGTACTCGGCGAACGACTCGTTCAGCCAGATGTCGTCCCACCAGGTGAGGGTGACGAGGTCGCCGAACCACATGTGGGCCATCTCGTGCGCGACGACCATGGCGCGGGTCTGGCGTTCGGTGTCGGTGACGGCGGAGCGGAAGACGAACTCGTCGCGGAAGGTGACCAGTCCGGGGTTCTCCATGGCGCCCGCGTTGAACTCGGGCACGAAGGCCTGGTCGTAGGAGTCGAAGGGGTAGGGCTCCTCGAACTTCTCGTGGTAGCGGTCGAAGCAGGCGCGGGTGATGTCGAGGAGTTCGTCGGCGTCGGCGTCGAGGTACGGGGCCAGGGAGCGGCGGCAGTGGAGGCCGAAGGGCAGGCCGCGGTGCTCGGTGCGCACGGAGTGCCAGGGGCCGGCGGCGACGGCGACGAGGTAGGTGGAGATCGGCGGGGTGGGGGCGGCCTTCCAGACGCCGCCCCCGGTGTGTTCGGTGACGCCGTTGGCGAGGACGGTCCAGTCCTCGGGGGCGGTGACGGTCAGCTCGAAGACGGCCTTGAGGTCGGGCTGGTCGAAGGCGGCGAAGACGCGCTGCACGTCGTCCAGGAACAGCTGGGTGTAGGTGTAGGTCCGGCCGTCGGTGGGGTCGGTGAAGCGGTGCATGCCCTCGCCGGTGCGGGAGTAGCGCATCCGGGCGTCGACGCGCAGTTCGTGCGGGCCGGCGGCGAGGTCCTTCAGCGGCAGCCGGTTGCCGTCGAGGGCTCCCGGGTCCAGGGGCTGTCCGTCGAGGGTGACGGAGCGCAGCTCGGCGGGTTTGACCTCGACGAAGGTGTCCGTGGCGTCCTGGCCGGCGCGGACGGTGAACCGGATCAGGGTACGGGAGTCGAAGGTCTCGTCACCGGTGGTCAGATCGAGGTCGATCGTGTACCGGTGGACGTCGAGGAGCTGTGCTCGGTTCTGCGCTTCGTCGCGCGTCAGTACGGACATGCAGGCCATGCTGCCCGATGCGGACGGCTCGGCACAGGGGCGGTCGTCGGTACGCGGCCTATGTCCGGTCCCGTTCGAGCTCCCCGGCGTGCGCCCCCGCGGGCCGTCCGGGCGGTACGTGGGCGTGGGGGTGGGGCAGGACGGGGTGTCCGGGGCCCGCGGTGTGTTCCTCGAGCCGGGCGCGCAGGGTGCGGACCTCGCGTTCGAGGGCGAGGTGGCGCTGGTGGGTGTCGTAGAGGTGGCGGATCTTGGTGCGCAGGGCCCAGGGGTCGACGGGCTTGGTGACGAGGTCGGCGACGCCGAGGGCGTAGGCGGCGGCGCCGAGCTGCCGGTCGCGGGCGAAGCCGGTGAGCAGGACGGCGGGGACGTGCCGGGTGCGTTCCAGGCGGCGCATGGAGCGCACGACCTCCAGGCCGCCGGTGCCGGGCATGTGGACGTCGAGGAGCACCAGGCCGACGTGCCCGCGCAACAGTTGCCTGAGGGCTTCGTCGCCGCTGGTGGCCCGGCCGAGCGGGCGGCCCAGCGGGGCCAGGGCGTTCTCCAGCGCGTAGAGGGTGTCCTCGTGGTCGTCGACGATGAGGATGCGGGCATCGGGTGACATGGCGCACGTCCCTCCTCGCAAGGGGCCGGAGGTGAGCTGTCCGGGTGTCGGCGCGCGGTGGGTGCCGGCCGACAAGGAGCGCACAGCGCAGCATGCCCCGCCGGGGCCGCGGTGTCACTCCCCGGGGCAGGCCGTTGTGGGCCGGTCCTCCGGGGGCGTGGTGCCGTTCACGGCCGCCTCGGCGATGCGCTCGTGGTGGCGGATCACCTCGGCGATGATGAAGTTCAGGAACTTCTCCGCGAAGGCCGGGTCGAGTTTGGCGTTCTCGGCGAGGGTGCGCAGCCGGGCGATCTGGCGGGCCTCGCGGGCCGGGTCGGCGGGCGGCAGCCGGTGCTCGACCTTGAGGCGGCCGACCTGCTGGGTGCACTTGAAGCGCTCGGCGAGCATGTGGACGACGGCCGCGTCGATGTTGTCGATGCTGTCGCGCAGCCGGGCGAGCTCCTCGTGGACGGCGGGGTCGACGTCGCCGGAGCCGGTGTCGCTGGTGGTCATGGGAGGTCAGCCTACGGTGCGGCGGGCGCGGTGACCGGGGTGTGCCCGTAGAGTGGAACAGGGTTCAGGGCGTCCGGGGGTGAGACGTGGCCAGCGACGGACCGGTCGAGCACGGCTACCCGCACCTGGAGACGGTGCGGGCGTCCATCACCGCGGTGTACCGGCGCCTGTCGTACGACACGGTCCGCGCGTTCTCGGCCAGCGTGGCGCCGGCCGACGTGGCGTTCTGCGACACGGACGACCTCCACCTGGGGGCGCAGCGGGTGGCCCGCGAACTGGTGCGGCACTACCGGCTGCCGGACGCGCGGCTGATCGTCGGGTTCCGGGCGATGAAGCACGCGGCGAACGTGGAGCTCGAGGCCGGCCCGGAGTACTTCGTGGAGCTGAACGACCGGTTCCGTACGCATCGGCGGGACATCGGGGCGGCCCTGGCGCACGAGGTGGCGCACGTGTACCTGCACCGCCTGGGGCTGTCGTTCCCCGGGACGCGGGACAACGAGATCCTGACGGACACGGCGGCGACGTACCTGGGGGCGGGGTGGCTGCTGCTGGACGCGTTCCGCGAGGACGGGGTGTCGTCGCAGAAGCTGGGGTACCTCACGCCGGAGGAGTTCGGGTACGTGCTGGCGAAGCGGTCGCTGGTGTTCGGGGAGGACCCCTCGGTGTGGTTCACCAGCGCGCAGGCGTACGCGGCGTACACCGAGGGCATGGCGCTGGCCCGCCGTGACGGGCGGCAGCCGCCGCTGACGGCGGCCGGCTGGGCGGGCCGCCGGCGGTACGCGCGCGACCGCCGCCACGCCCGGGAGCGTCACCCCGCCGCCGGGGCGGCGTCCGCCGGGCCGGACGTCCCGTACCGCTTCGCGCCGGACGGCCCCGGCCCGCTGCGGGTGTCGTTCCCGTGCCCCACCTGCCACCAGCGGATCCGGGTGGAGGTCCGGGGACGGGTGCGGGCGCGGTGCGGGCTGTGCCGGACGGTGCTGGAGTGCGACACGTGAGCGGGGGCGCCCGGCGGGGCGGGTGCGGGCCCGGCCGCGGTGCTCCCTGGCGCGCCCGGGCCGGTGGTGCTTCCATGCCCGCATGACGGAGACCATCAGGGAGCCCTGGGGAATCGGTGTCTTCGGGGCGGGCAGCGTGCGGGTCGAGCCGCAGCTGGCGCGGATCAGGCTGGCGGTGGACGTGCTGGAGCCCGGGCCGGACCGGGCGTTCCGGGAGGCGGGCGCGGCGGCGGCGCGGTTGCGGGAGGTGCTGCGCCGGCACGGGGTACCGGACGCGTCGGTGTCCGGCTCGCGGCTCGGGCTGAGCTCGGAGTACGACGGGTACGGCGGTGAGCGGACGTTCCGCGGCTACCGCTGCAGCGCCGCGTACGTCGTCGAGAGCGAGGCGCTGGACGGCCTCCAGCAGCTGATCGTGGAGGCGGTCGAGGCGGGGGCGCACGCCATCGACGGCGTCGAGTTCGACGTGCGGGACAAGCAGGCCCTGCGGGACGAGGCGCGCCGCCGGGCCGTGGCCGCGGCCCGGCACAAGGCGGAGGTGTACGCGCAGGCGGCGGGCGTGCGGGTCGGCGCGGTGCTGCACGTCCAGGACGTGGACCCCGAGCCGTACGAGTCCCGGCAGTACCGCGGTCACGGGGGCGGCGCCTCGCCGGGGGACCTGGTGCCGGGGGCGGTGGAGGTGTCGGCGGGGGTGGTGCTGGGCTTCTCGCTGGAGCGGTAGCCCCCGGACGGCCGCTCCCCCCGCCGGGACCGGCCCGGGGGTGCGGCACCCTCGCTCCGCTCCCCCTTCCGGCGTTCGTTATTTTGTTCGCTGCCGACCCCGCCGGCTCAGTTCCGTCCCCGTCCCCCGAGGAGCCGGTCCGTGGATTCCGAGTCCACCACCACCTGCTACCGCCACCCCAGGGTGGAGTGCCGTGTCCGCTGCGTCCGCTGCGAGCGGTACATCTGCCCGGACTGCATGCGCGAGGCGGCCGTGGGTCACCAGTGCCCCGACTGCGTGAAGGAGGGCGCGCGGTCGGTGCGGCAGGCGCGCACCCTGGTCGGCGGCCGGGTCTCGACGGTGCCCGTGGTGACGTACGCGCTGATCGCGGTCAACGTGCTGGCGTACGCGGCGGAGCTGGTGCGGCCGGAGGTCGTGGACCGGTTCGCGATGCTGGGCGCGGGGCTGGCCGGGCCGGACGGCGGGCACTACCTGTGGGCCGACCCGTACCCGGAGGGCTTCCGGCCGGAAGGACTGGCGGGCGGTGAGTGGTACCGGCTGCTGACCGGCGCGTTCCTGCACCTGCCGCCCGACGGGGGGACGTTCGGCGTCCTCCACGTCGTGATGAACATGGTGGCGCTGTGGAGCCTCGGCCGGCTGGTGGAGCCGATGCTGGGCCGCGTGCACTACCTGGTCCTGTACCTGCTGTCGGCGCTCGGCGGTTCGGTGCTGGTGCTGCTGCTCGCGCCGGAGACCCCCGTGGTGGGCGCGTCCGGGGCGGTCTTCGGGGTGGGGGCCGCGTACTACGTCGTGGCCCGGCGGATCGGGGCCGACACGGGCACCGTCAACCGGTTCCTGGCCGGCCTGCTGGTGTGGCTGGTGCTCTCCGCGGCGGTCACGTCCTGGCAGGGGCACCTCGGCGGGCTGCTGGCGGGCGGCGCGGTGGCGCTGGCGTTCGCGTACGCGCCCCGGGACGGGCGCCGGACGGCGGTGCAGGCGGGCGCGTGCGTGGGGCTGGTGGTGCTGCTGGCGGCAGCGGCGGCGGTCAAGATGTCCGAACTGACAGGTGGAGGTATTCCCCAGTGAAACGTTCCGGCGCGCTGCTCCTCGCGGCCGCCCCCGTGATCGCCACGGCGGTGTACTTCGTCCTGCCGGCGGACTCGGCCGACGCCCCGGCCGCCCCGTCCGCGGCCACCGCCCGGTCGGCCCGCGAGGAGGCCAAGGACCGGGCCGAGGAGGAGCGGTCGCAGGACGACGCGCTCATCGCCCGCCTGCCCGCGGGCCTCGCCGCACCGGAGAAGAAGGAACTGGCGCAGCAGTTGGTGGCCAGTGCCCAGAACTCCACCCTGGACTGGCGCAGCCTGTACGGCAGCATCGAGGACCGCGGCGACGGCCAGGGCTACATGGCCGGCATCATCGGCTTCTGCAGCGGCACCCACGACCTGCTGATGCTGGTCGAGCGCTACAGCGAGGAGCACCCGGGCAACGGCCTGGAGCGCTATCTGCCCGCCCTGCGCAAGGTGGACGGCACCGACTCGCACGAGGGTCTGGACCCCGGCTTCACCCGGGCCTGGCGGGCGGAGGCGGAGCTGCCCGAGTTCCGCAGGACGCAGGAGGAGATGCGCGACCGCGTCTACTTCGAGCCGTCCGTCCGCCTCGCCAAGCTCGACGGCCTGGACACGCTCGGCCAGTTCGTCTACTACGACGCGATGGTCTTCCACGGGCCCGACACCGGCCCGGAGGGCTTCTACGGCCTGCGGGAGCGCGCGATGGAAAAAGCAAAGACGCCGGCCCGGGGCGGCTCGGAGGAGGCGTACCTGGACGCCTTCCTCGACGTCCGCCGGGAGGCGATGCTCACCAAGCGGCCGGGCGTCGACACCTCCCGCGTCGACACCGCCCAGCGGCGCTTCCTGGAGGCCGGGAACCTGAAGCTGGACACCCCGCTGGTGTGGCAGGTGTACGGCGGGACGTTCCGGGTGCCGTAGGCCCGGGGCGCGCACGCACGACGGCGCCTGCCCGTGGTCCGGTCGGGGACGGGGGCAGGCGCCGTCTCGGGGGGTCCGGGCGCTGCCCGGATTTCCCGCCCGTACGCCGTTGTACGGGACGTCCTGTGAGCCGCTCAGACCGCCAGCGCGCGGTCCGTCGGGCGGATCGGGGCCGGCAGGTCGCTCGCCCCGGTGAGGAAGCGGTCGCAGCCGCGGGCGGCCGAGCGCCCCTCGGCGATCGCCCACACGATGAGCGACTGGCCGCGGCCGGCGTCACCGGCGACGAACACCCCGGGCACGTTGGTCCGGAAGTCGGCGTCGCGGGCGATGTTACCGCGCTCGTCGAGCTCCAGGCCGAACTGCTCGACCAGCCCGTTGGCCCGGTCGGTGCCGGTGAAGCCCATGGCGAGGGTGACCAGCTGGGCCGGGATCCTCCGCTCGGTGCCCGGCCTCGGGGTGAGCCGGCCGTCGGCGAACTCCACCTCGGTCAGGTGCAGCCACTGGACGTTGCCGTCCTCGTCGCCCTCGAAACGGGTGGTGGAGACGGAGTAGACCCGCTCGCCGCCCTCCTCGTGGGCGCTGGCGACCTTGTAGAGCAACGGGAACGTCGGCCACGGCTGGGAGAGCGGGTCCCGCTCCTCGTTCGGGCGGGGCATGATCTCCAGCTGGGTGACGGAGGCGGCGCTCTGGCGGTGGGCGGTGCCCACGCAGTCGGCGCCGGTGTCACCGCCGCCGATCACCACGACGTGCTTGCCCTCGGCCGAGATCGGCGGGGCGACGTAGTCGCCCTCCTGCACCTTGTTGGCCAGGGGCAGGTACTCCATGGCCTGGTGGATGCCCTTGAGCTCGCGGCCGGGCACCGGCAGGTCGCGCGGGGTGGTGGCGCCGACGGCCAGGACCACGGCGTCGTACCGCTTGCGCAGCGCGGTGGCCGGCATGTCGCGGCCGATCTCGACGCCCGTGCGGAACTTGGTGCCCTCCGCGCGCATCTGCTCGATGCGGCGGTTGATGTGCCGCTTCTCCATCTTGAACTCGGGGATGCCGTAGCGCAGCAGACCGCCGATGCGGTCGGCCCGCTCGTACACCGCGACCGTGTGGCCGGCGCGGGTCAGCTGCTGGGCGGCGGCCAGACCCGCCGGGCCCGAGCCGACGACCGCGACGGTCTTGCCGGACAGGCGCTCGGGGATCCGCGGGGCGACGTCCCCGGTCTCCCACGCCTTGTCGATGATCGAGACCTCGACGTTCTTGATGGTGACCGGCGGCTGGTTGATGCCGAGCACGCACGCCGACTCGCACGGGGCGGGGCACAGCCGCCCGGTGAACTCCGGGAAGTTGTTCGTGGCGTGCAGGCGTTCGCTCGCCGCCGCCCAGTCGCCGCGGTAGGCGTAGTCGTTCCACTCCGGGACGAGGTTCCCCAGCGGGCAGCCGTTGTGGCAGAACGGGATGCCGCAGTCCATGCAGCGGCTCGCCTGCTTGCTGATGATCGGCAGCAGGGAGCCGGGGACGTGGACCTCGTTCCAGTCCCTGACGCGCTCCTCGACCGGACGGGACCGGGCGGTCTCGCGCCCGTGGTTCAGGAAGCCCTTCGGGTCAGCCATGGATCGCCGCCTCCATCATCTTCTCGGTGATCTCGGTCTCGGACAGACCGGCTCGCTCGGCGGCGTCCTTGGCGGCGAGCACTGCCTTGTAGGTACGGGGGATGATCTTGCTGAAGCGCCGCACGGCGGTGTCCCACTCGGTCAGCAGCCTCCCGGCGACGGTGGAGCCCGTCTCCTCCCGGTGCCGGCGGACCACGTCGTGCAGCCACCGCCGGTCGGCGTCGTCCAGCGCCTCGACGGCGTCCAGGTTGCCGGCGTTGACGTGGTCGCGGTCCAGGTCGAGGACGTAGGCGGTGCCGCCGGACATGCCGGCCGCGAAGTTGCGGCCGGTCTCGCCGAGGACGACCGCGTGGCCGCCGGTCATGTACTCGCAGCCGTGGTCGCCCACGCCCTCGGAGACGACCAGCGCGCCGGAGTTGCGGACGCAGAACCGCTCGCCGACCCTGCCGCGCAGGAACATCTCGCCGCCGGTGGCCCCGTAGGCGAGGGTGTTGCCCGCGATGACGCTGTCCTCGGCGAGGTGGTCGGCGCCGCGGTCCGGGCGGACGACGATCCGGCCGCCGGACAGGCCCTTGCCGACGTAGTCGTTGGCGTCGCCCTCCAGGCGCAGGGTGATGCCGCGCGGGACGAAGGCGCCGAAGGACTGGCCGGCGGAGCCGGTGAAGGTGATGTCGACGGTGTCGTCGGGCAGGCCCGCGCCGCCGAACTTCTTCGTCACCTCGTGGCCGAGCATGGTGCCGACCGTGCGGTTGATGTTGCGGACGGCGACCCGGGCGCGCACCGGCTGGGCGTCCTCGGCGCGGTCCGCGGACAGCGCGTCGGCGGCGAGCCTGATCAGCTCGTTGTCGAGCGCCTTCTCCAGGCCGTGGTCCTGGGCGACGGCCCGGTGGCGGACGGCGCCCTCGGGCAGCTCGGGCACGTGGAACAGCGGGGCCAGTTCCAGGCCCCGCGCCTTCCAGTGGTCCACCGCGCGGGTCACGTCGAGGACCTCGGCGTGGCCGACGGCCTCCTCGACGGAGCGGAAGCCCAGCTCGGCGAGGAGTTCGCGGACCTCCTGGGCGACGAACCGGAAGAAGTTCACGACGTGCTCGGCCTTGCCGGCGAACCGGTCGCGCAGCACCGGGTTCTGCGTGGCGATGCCGACCGGGCAGGTGTCCAGGTGGCAGACGCGCATCATGACGCAGCCGGAGACGACCAGCGGCGCGGTCGCGAAACCGAACTCCTCGGCGCCGAGCAGCGCGGCGACGACCACGTCCCGGCCGGTCTTGAGCTGGCCGTCGGTCTGCACGACGATCCGGTCGCGCAGGCCGTTGAGCAGCAGGGTCTGCTGGGTCTCGGCGAGGCCGAGCTCCCAGGGGCCGCCCGCGTGCTTCAGCGAGGTCAGCGGGGAGGCGCCGGTGCCGCCGTCGTGGCCGGAGATCAGCACGACGTCCGCGTGCGCCTTGGAGACGCCCGCGGCGACGGTGCCGACGCCGACCTCGGAGACCAGCTTGACGTGGATGCGCGCCCGGGGGTTGGCGTTCTTCAGGTCGTGGATCAGCTGGGCGAGGTCCTCGATGGAGTAGATGTCGTGGTGCGGCGGCGGGGAGATGAGCCCCACGCCGGGCGTGGAGTGCCGGGTCCTCGCGACCCACGGGTAGACCTTGTGGCCGGGCAGCTGGCCGCCCTCGCCGGGCTTGGCGCCCTGGGCCATCTTGATCTGGATGTCGTCGGCGTTGACCAGGTACTCGGAGGTCACGCCGAAGCGGCCGGAGGCGACCTGCTTGATGGACGAGCGGCGGGCCGGGTCGTACAGCCGCTCCGGGTCCTCGCCGCCCTCACCGGTGTTGGACTTGCCGCCCAGCTGGTTCATGGCGACGGCGAGGGTCTCGTGCGCCTCCCGGGAGATGGAGCCGTACGACATGGCGCCGGTGGAGAACCGCTTGACGATCTCGGAGACCGGCTCGACCTCGTCGACGGGGACCGGCTCGCGGTCCGGCTTGAAGCCGAACAGGCCGCGCAGCGTCATCAGCCGCTCGGACTGCTCGTTCACGCGCTCGGTGTACTTCTTGAAGATGTCGTAGCGGCCGGAGCGCGTGGAGTGCTGGAGGCGGAAGACCGTCTCCGGGTCGAACAGGTGCGGCTCGCCCTCGCGGCGCCACTGGTACTCGCCGCCGATCTCCAGGGTGCGGTGCGCGGGCGCGATGCCGGAGGCGGGGTACGCCTTGGCGTGGCGGGCCGCGACCTCCTGGGCGACGACGTCGATGCCGACGCCGCCGATCTTGGTCGCGGTGCCGTCGAAGTACTTCTCCACGAAGGCCGCGTCGAGGCCGACGGCCTCGAAGACCTGGGCGCCGCGGTAGGAGGCGACGGTGGAGATGCCCATCTTGGACATGACCTTCAGGACGCCCTTGCCGAGGGCGTGGATGAGGTTGCGGATCGCCTGCTCGGGTCCGCCGTCGTCGGCCTGCAGGAAGGTGCCGGCGCGGACCAGGTCCTCGACGGACTCCATCGCCAGGTACGGGTTGACGGCGGCGGCGCCGTAGCCGATGAGCAGGGCGACGTGGTGGACCTCGCGGACGTCGCCGGCCTCGACCAGCAGGCCCACCTGGGTGCGCTGCCTGGTGCGGATGAGGTGGTGGTGGACGGCCGCGGTGAGCAGCAGCGACGGGATCGGCGCGTGCTCGGCGTCGGAGTGCCGGTCGGACAGGACGATCAGGCGGGCGCCGTTGCCGATCGCGGCGTCGGCCTCGGCGCAGATCTCCTCGAGGCGCGCGGCGAGCGCGTCGCCGCCGCCGGCGACCCGGTACAGACCGGACAGGGTCGCGGCCTTGAAGCCGGGCATGTCGCCGTCGGCGTTGATGTGGATGAGCTTGGCCAGCTCGTCGTTGTCGATCACCGGGAAGGGCAGGACGACGCTGCGGCAGGAGGCGGCCGTGGGCTCCAGCAGGTTGCCCTGCGGGCCGAGGGAGGAGCGCAGGGAGGTGACCAGCTCCTCGCGGATGGCGTCCAGGGGCGGGTTGGTGACCTGGGCGAACAGCTGGGTGAAGTAGTCGAAGAGCAGCCGCGGGCGCTCGCTGAGCGCGGCGATCGGCGCGTCGGTGCCCATCGAACCGATCGGCTCGGCACCGGACCGGGCCATCGGCGCGAGGATGACGCGCAGCTCCTCCTCGGTGTAGCCGAAGGTCTGCTGGCGGCGGGTGACCGAGGCGTGGGTGTGCACGATGTGCTCCCGCTCGGGCAGGTCGGACAGCTCGATCTCGCCGGCCTCCAGCCACTGCGCGTACGGGTGCTCGGCGGCGAGGGCGGCCTTGATCTCGTCGTCCTCGACGATGCGGTGCTCGGCGGTGTCGACGAGGAACATGCGCCCGGGCTGCAGGCGGCCCTTGCGGACGACCTTCGCCGGGTCGATGTCGAGGACGCCGACCTCGGAGCCGAGGACGACCAGGCCGTCGTCGGTGACCCAGTAGCGGCCGGGGCGCAGGCCGTTGCGGTCGAGCACGGCGCCGACCTGGGTGCCGTCGGTGAAGGTGACGCAGGCGGGGCCGTCCCAGGGCTCCATCATCGTGGAGTGGTACTGGTAGAAGGCGCGCCGGGCCGGGTCCATGGAGTCGTGGTTCTCCCACGCCTCCGGGATCATCATCAGCACGGAGTGCGGCAGCGAGCGGCCGCCGAGGTGCAGCAGTTCGAGGACCTCGTCGAAGGAGGCCGAGTCGGAGGCGTCGGGCGTGCAGACCGGGAAGACGCGCTCGAGGTCCTTGCCGGTGCCGAACAGGTCGGACACCAGCTGCGACTCGCGGGCGCGCATCCAGTTGCGGTTGCCCTTGACGGTGTTGATCTCGCCGTTGTGCGCGACGAACCGGTACGGGTGGGCCAGCGGCCACGACGGGAAGGTGTTCGTGGAGAACCGGGAGTGCACGAGGGCGATCGCGGAGGCGAAGCGGCGGTCGGACAGGTCCGGGAAGAAGGGCTCGAGCTGACCGGTGGTCAGCATGCCCTTGTGGACGATGGTCCGCGCGGACAGCGACGGGAAGTAGACGCCGGCCTCGCGCTCGGCGCGCTTGCGCACCACGAAGGCCTTGCGGTCGAGGTCGATGCCCCGGCTCGCACCGTCGGTGACGAAGACCTGCCGGAAGACCGGCATCGTGGAACGGGCGGTGGCGCCGAGCAGTTCGGGCGCGGTGGGCACCTCGCGCCAGCCGAGGACGGTCAGGCCCTCGTCGGCCGCGATCGCCTCGATCCGGGCGACGGCGTCCTCGGTGGCGTCCCGCGGCAGGAAGGCGATGCCGACGGCGTAGGCGCCGGCCTCGGGCAGGTCGAACCCGGCCACGTCGCGGAAGAAGGCGTCCGGGATCTGGGAGAGGATGCCGGCGCCGTCGCCGGAGTCCGGCTCGGAGCCGGTGGCACCGCGGTGCTCGAGGTTGCGCAGGACGGTGAGGGCCTGGTCGACCAGGGTGTGGGAGGCCTCGCCGGTGAGGGTCGCGACGAAACCGACGCCGCAGGCGTCGTGCTCGTCGCGGGGGTCGTACATGCCCTGCGCGGCAGGGCGGGCGTCCATGAAGGACCGGTTCGGGCGGTCGCTCGCGGAGCGCTGGGACGGCTGGCGCGGCATACGCATCGGCTCTCCCGTCGTCGTCAGGTGGCATGTTCAGGTGCCGAGGGACGACGCTGGCCCTCTGCGTGGTGCGAAAGCTGGTGCAGGTTACACGATGGAGCGGTTCCCGAAAAGCGGGATACTCCGTTCCGGCATGCGGACACCACACGGGGAGCGCGAGGGAGGGTTCCGCGTCCGGCGGCGGGGGAGGATCCGGCCCGACAGGTCGTGTCCGGCGGTCCGGCGGCGGGGCGGGCGTCCTCGTCCGCCCCGCGGGCACGCCGCCGGCTCCGTCACCCGCGGCGCTTACGGCTCATGCCCGGCCGTCACACGGCCGAAACCAGCGAGCAATGAGTACTTATGCGGCGTTCCGCATAAGCGCGCTTCGGGTCATCCTACGGCCGTTCCGAACAGCGCGCCCAGGGCGTAGGTCACACCGGCCGCCGCGCCGCCGAGGGCGAGCTGCCGCAGCCCGCTGTACCACCAGCTCCGCGCCGTCACCCTGGCCACCACCGCGCCGCACAGGAAGAGGCCGAGCAGCGCCACCAGCACGGCGGGCCACAGGCTGCTCGCGCCCAGGAGGTAGGGCAGCACGGGCAGCAGCGCGCCCAGCGCGAAGGAACCGAAGCTGGAGACGGCGGCGACGGTCGGCGAGGGGAGGTCGCCGGGGTCGATGCCGAGCTCCTCGCGGGCGTGGATCTCCAGGGCCTGCTCGGGGTCCCGGGACAGCTGCCGGGCCACCTCGCGGGCCAGTTCCGGTTCGACGCCGCGGGCCTGGTAGAGGGCGGCGAGCTCGGCCTCCTCGTCCTTGGGGTGCTTGCGCAGCTCACGGCGCTCGACGTCCAGCTCGGCCTCGACCAGCTCGCGCTGGGAGGCGACGGAGGTGTACTCGCCGGCGGCCATGGAGAAGGCGCCGGCGGCCAGGCCCGCGAGGCCGCTGAGGACGACGGTCTGCTGGCTGACGGCACTGCCGGCGACGCCGGTCATCAGGGCGAGGTTGGAGACCAGGCCGTCCATCGCGCCGAAGACGGCCGGCCGCAGCCAGCCGCCGTTCACGTCCCGGTGCGTGTGGTTGTCGCGGTGCGCCTCGTGCAGCGTCGCCTCGGTGTCGATGATGGCCATGACGCGTCCCCCAAGAAGCTCGAGACGGGCTCTCCCGAGCCCTAGTTTGGACTGATTCTACTTTTCGACGTCACCCAATGTACGCCGCGAAACTGCCCGCCGCCAGCAAGGAAAGGCTGGGCTAACCTGCGGGTTTGCGGATGCGGCCCGGTCGTGCGCGCGGCCGCTCCCGTGGCGACCGGGTGACGCTGGGGCCGGTGACGCTGCGCGGGGCACCGCGCCGGGGACAGTTCCGCAAAGGGCGTCGCGCCCCTCGGGGCGCCCCTGAGAGGAGAGCCGCGCATGGCACCGACCGCCCGCATCCCCTCCGCCCCGGCGCCCGGAAACACCGCCGGGCGCCGCGAACGGGCCCGCGGCGCGCTGCTCGGCCTGGCCGTCGGCGACGCGCTGGGCGCCCCGGCCGAGAACATGCGGCCCTCGGAGATCCGTGCGACGTGGGGCCGCGTCACGGGATACGTGGCGGAGCGCCCCGCGGGCACGGACGACACCGAGTACGCGATCTTCTCCGGCCTGCTGCTGGCCCGGCACGGCCACGCGCTCACCCCGGCGCACGTCGAGGCGGCCTGGCACGAGCTGATCGCCGACCGCGCCGAGGGTCCCTTCCGGGGCGCCGGCTTCAGCGAACGCGGCACGCTGGAGAACCTGCGCCGGGGACTGGCCGCCCCCGTCTCCGCCCAGCACCGGCACGCCTGGAGCGACGGACTGGCGATGCGGGCGGCGCCCCACGGGGTCTTCGCGGCCGGCCGCCCCGACGAGGCGGCCCGGCTGGTGGCGGTCGACGGCTCGGTCAGCCACGACGGCGAGGGCATCCACGGCGGACAGGCGGTCGCCGCGGGCGTCGCGGCGGCGATGGCCGGGGCGCCGGTGGTCACGGTCGTGGCCTCCGCCCTGGCGGCGGTCCCGGAGGACTCCTGGACCGCCCGCTCGCTGCGCCGCGCCGTCACCGCGGCCCACCTCGGCGAACGCGCGGTCCGCTCGGCGGTCGTGATCGGCGGCTACCCCTGGACCGACCTGGCCCCGGAGGCGGTCGCCCTCGCCTTCGGCGCGTACGCGGCGGCCGACGGCGACTTCGAGCAGGCGGTGCTGACGGCCGTCAACATGGGGCGCGACGCCGACACCACGGCGGCGGTCGCGGGCGCCCTGGCGGGCGCGACCCGGGGCGTCCGCGCGATCCCGGAGGCCTGGGCGGCCGTGATCGGCCCGGCCCTCGGCAGCTGCCTCCCGGCGATGGCGGGACACCACGTCCTGGACATCGCGGACCTGCTGACGCCGGACGGTTCGCCGCCCCGGGGCGGCGAACCGTCCCCGGACCTCTTCGTCCTGGCCGCGGACGAGACGGAGGCGTCCTCGTGACGCGCGCCCGGGCCGCGGCCGGATCCACCGGATCCGCCGCGGCCACCACAGCCACCACGGTCGCCGACGGTGAGCAGTCCCCCCGGGGAGCCCCCGCACCCGGCCGCGGGACCCGGACGAGCGGCGCGGGCGGGGGCGTCCGGGCCGGGGGCGCGGCCGGGGCCGGACGGCCCGCCCCGCCGCGGGCGCGCCGCGTCGAGGGGCTCCTCCTCGGCCTCGCCGCGGGCGACGCCGCCGGATGGCCCGCCGCACGGCACCGGGCCGCCCGGATGCCGGAGTGGACCCGCCGGCTCACCCGGGAGCTGGACGCCTTCGCCGAGCGGAACGCGACCACCACCCTCCCCGTGCCGATCGCCCTCAACCAGCCCCCGGAGCCCCTGCTCCTCGGCCCCTCCGACGACGCCGAGTGGGCCGCGTTCGCGGCCGAGGCGGTGCTGCTGACCGGGGGCGGCGTCGCGCTCGGGGATCCCGGCAGGGAGCGCCGGACGCGTGCCGCCATCGATCTGACCTGGAACGCCCTCGCCGCCGAGATCGCCGCGGCCACCGAACGCGCCCCCGGGACCGGGTCGGCGCTCCTCCCCCTGCGCGCCCGCATCTCCGTGCGGGCCGGCCTCGGCAACCTGGCCGCCGGTCTGCGCCCGCCCGCCACCGGCCACGACAACCCGCACCACTTCGACGACGCGGCCTGCGTACGGGCCTGCGTCCTGGCCGCGGTCCACCCCGGCGACCCCGGACGCGCCGCCTCCCTCGCCGAGTTCGACGCCCGCTACACCCAGGACGGCGACGGCGTGCACGGCGCCCGCGCCATGGCCGCCGCCGCCTGCCTCGCGCTGGCGGGGGCGGACGCGCACGCCTGCGTGGCCGCCGCGCTCGCCGAACTGCCCGAGGAGACGGAGATCGGCCGCAACGCCCGGCACGCCCTGCGGCTCGCGGCGGACGCCGACAGCGCCTTCGCCCTCGTCCCGACGCTGGAGCACCGGATCGTCGACCACGTCTACAGCTACGGCGTCGCCGCCGCCGAGACCGTCCCCGTCGCCCTCGCCCTGTCCGCCGCCGCCCGCGGCCGGATCGCGGAGGCGGTCCCCGCGGCGGCCTGCCTGTCGCGGGTCGCGGACTCCGCCCCGGCGCTCGCCGGCGCCCTCACCGGCGCGCTGGGCGGCGGCGCGGCGATCCCCCCGTCGTGGCGGGAGAGCTGCCGCGTCCTCTCCGGCTGCGCACTCCCCCGGCTCACCGGCACCGACCTGGTGGAACTCGCCGGGCGCCTGGAAGCCCTCCAACCGGTCCCGTCGAAGGGGATGATTCGGGCATGACGCATGAAGAGGAAGAAAGCCGCGAACGGGGCGCGTCCCTGGACGAGCGGATCACCGGCGCCCTCGTGGGAGCCGCCGTCGGCGACGCCCTCGGCGGGCCGGTCGAGGGCTACTCCCCCGAGCAGATCGTCGAGCGCCACGGCGGACGCGTGCACGGCGTCGTCGGCCCCTGGCACGGCGACGCCTGGCGCACCGCCCGCCCCCTCGCCCCGTACCACAAGGGCGACGGCCACGTCACCGACGACACCCTGATGACGCACGCGCTGGTGCGGGTGTACGCGGCGGTCCGCGACCACCTGGACGCGTACGCGGTCGCCGACCACCTGGTCCCGGACCTGATGACGAACCCGCGCTGGATCCCGGAGCTCGAGGCGGAGGCGGTCCCGCTGCGGCGGGTCTTCCTCGCGGAGAAGTGGCTGGTGACCCGGATCCACTACGGCCACGTCGACCCGCGCGAGGCGGGCGCGGGCAACATCGTCAACTGCGGTGCCGCGATGTACATGGCCCCGGTCGGCCTGGTCAACGCGGCCCACCCGGCCGCCGCCTACACCGAGGCGCTGGACGTCGCGGGCGCCCACCAGTCGTCGTACGGCCGGGAGGCGGCCGGCGTGCTCGCGGCGGCCGTGGCGGCGGCGTGCGCGCCGGGCGCGACGCCGGACTCGGTGGTCGCCGCGTGCCTGTCCCTGGCGAAGGACGGCACCCGGGAGGCGATCGAGCGGGTCTGCGAGGAGGCGTCCCGGCACCCGGACTTCGAGTCGGCGCTGGGCCCGCTGCGGGAGGCGGTGGCCCCCTACGACACCGTGGGCCCCGACTACCGCTCCCCCTCCCTGGGCGCCCGCCGCCCGTCCCGGCTGCACGCGATCGAGGAACTGCCCGTGGCGCTGGGCATGGTGGTGGTGGCCGGCGGCGACTTCCGGCACGCGGTGCTGGGCGCGGTGAACTACGGCCGCGACTGCGACTCCATCGCGACGATGGCCGGCGCCGTGACCGGCGCCCTCGGCTCACCGGTCCCCGAGGACTGGGCCAAGACCGTGGCCGAGGCCAGCCGCCTCGACCTGTGGGAACCCGCGGCCGAGCTCACCGCCGTGGCCCGGGAGGTCTTCGCCCGGGACGTACGGCGCCGCCGCGCCCACGAGCGGGCGTTCGCACGGCTGGAAGGGGCGGGATGCTCCGACTGACCTGGGTGCAGCCGGAGGACCTGATCGGCCACGAGCTGCGCCAGGCGGCCCAGGACGGCCGTGATCCCTCGGCGGTCGCGGCCCGCTGGCGGGCCGCGGGCGGCACCGACGCCCCGCCGCGCGCGGGCGCCTCCCCGCGGCCGGCGTCCCGCCGCCTGCGCCTGCTGGCCGCCGGCCTGCTGGACGAACTGGCCGGACTGCCCGGCGCGGCGGTGGACGACGAACCGACCGGGCTCGACGCGATCAGGGCCCTGTGCCCCGACTGGCCGCCGCGGCCCGCGCGTCCCCCCGCGCCACCGGATCCCGGGCGCCTCGAAGCCGCCTGGCTCGGCCGGGCCGTCGGCTGCCTGCTGGGCAAACCGGTCGAGAAGCTCCCCCTCGACGGCATCCGCCTCCTCGCCCGGGCCGCCGGGAACTGGCCCCTGACCACCTACTTCACCGCCCGCGGGGTCCCAAAGGAGCTGCTGGCCCGCCACCCCTGGAACCGCCGCTCGGCGACCACCTCCCTCGCCGAGAACATCGACGGGATGCCCGAGGACGACGACCTCAACTACCCCCTGCTGGGCCTGATCGTCCTCCAGCGCCACGGCCGGTCCTTCACCACCGCGGACGTGGCCCGCGTCTGGCTCGACGAACTCCCCGCCGGCCGCACGTTCACCGCCGAGCGGGTCGCCTACCGCAACCTGCTCTGCGGCCTGGAGCCCCCGCTGACCGCCCGGCACCACAACCCCTTCCGCGAGTGGATCGGCGCCCTGATCCGCGCCGACGTGCACGGCTGGACCAACCCCGGCGACCCGGCGGCCGCCGCCGCGCAGGCCCACCGCGACGCGACCCTCACGCACACCGCCAACGGCGTCTACGCGGCGATGTTCACCGCGGCCGTCGTCGCCTGCGCCGCCACCGGCACCCAGGACGTCCACGCCTGCCTGCGCACCGGCCTCACGGTGGTCCCGCCCCGATCCCGGCTCGCCCGGGCGGTCCGGCGGGCCGTGCGGCTGGCCCGCGAGCACACCGGCTTCGACACCGTCGTCGACCGCCTGCACGCCCTGTACGGCGCCACCCACCACTGGGTGCACTCCGTGCCCAACACCGCCCTGCTGGCCGCCGCCCTCACCCACGCGGACGGCGACTTCACCGGTTCCGTCTGCCGGGCGGTGTCCGGCGGCTGGGACACCGATTCCAACGGCGCCACCGCCGGCGGCGTCGCCGGCCTGCTCGCCGGCTCCCCCGCCGCGCTGCCCGACCGCTGGACGGCCCCGTTGAAGAACCGGCTGGCGACCTCCGTCGGCGACTTCCACGGCGCCGGCTTCGACACCCTGGCCCGGCTCACCCACCTGGAGGCCTCCCGCCCATGACCCGGCCCGACCCGACCGCCGCCCCACCGACCGCCCCGACCGCCCCGTCCGTCCCGGCCGCCCCGAACGCCGGCGACCCCCCGCTGACCGGCCTGCGCGTCCTGGACCTCGCCACCCTCTTCGCCGGTCCGCTGGCCGCCGCCCTGCTCGGCGACTTCGGCGCGGAGGTCGTCAAGGTCGAGCACCCGCGAAGGCCCGACCCCTCCCGCGGCCACGGCCCGTCCAAGGACGGCGTCGGCCTGTGGTGGAAGGTGCTCGGCCGCAACAAGCGCACCATCACCCTGGACCTGTCCCGGCCCGGCGGCCGGGACACCCTGCTGCGCCTGGCCGGGACCGCCGACGTGGTCATCGAGAACTTCCGCCCCGGCACCCTGGAGAAGTGGGACCTGGGCTGGCCCGAGCTGTCCGCCGCCAACCCCCGCCTGATCCTGGCCCGGGTCACCGGCTTCGGCCAGTTCGGCCCGTACGCCCACCGCCCGGGCTTCGGCACCCTCGCCGAGGCGATGAGCGGCTTCGCCGCGATCACCGGCGAACCGGGCGCCCCGCCGACCCTGCCGCCGTTCGGCCTGGCGGACTCCGTCGCGGGCCTGGCCACCGCCTACGCGGTCATGACGGCGCTGGCCGGCCGCGACCGCACCGGGAAGGGCCAGGTCGTCGACCTGGCCCTGATCGAGCCGATCCTCGCCGTGCTCGGCCCCCAGCCGACCTGGTACGACCAGCTCGGCCACGTCCAGCCGCGCACCGGCAACCGCTCGCAGAACAACGCCCCCCGCAACACCTACCTCACCGCCGACGGCACCTGGGTCGCCGTCTCCACCTCCGCCCAGTCGGTCGCCGAGCGCGTGATGCACCTGGTGGGCAGGCCGGAGCTGGTCGGGGAGCCCTGGTTCGCCACCGGCGCCGGCCGGGCCCGGCACGCGGACGTCCTGGACGAGGCGGTCGGCGGCTGGATCGCCCGGCACACCCGCACCGACGTGCTGGCGGCCTTCGAGAAGGCGGAGGCCGCCGTCGCCCCCGTCCAGGACGTGCGGGACGTGATGGTGGACCCCCAGTACCGGGCCCTGGGCACGATCACCACGGTCGACGACCCCGAGCTGGGCCGGCTGCGCATGCAGAACGTCCTCTTCCGGCTCTCCGGCACGCCGGGCGCGATCCGCTGGGCGGGCCGCCCGCACGGCGCGGACACCGAGGAGGTCCTGACCGGGCTGGGCCTCACCCCGGCCGACCTCGCGGCGCTGCGCGCGGAGGGCGCCCTGTGAGGGTCACTCCGCTGACCTGGCTGTACGCCCCCGGGGACCGTCCCGCCGTGGTGGCGAAGGCGCTCGCCTCCGGGGCCGACGTGGTGGTGGTCGACCTGGAGGACGCGGTCGCCCCCGACCGCAAGGCCTACGCCCGCGCGGCCACCGCCGAGCTGCTGCACGACCCGCAGCCGGTGCCGGTCCACGTCCGCGTCAACGCCCCGGACGGCCCCTGGGGCGAGGCCGACCTCACGGCGCTCGTCCCGGCACCGGGCCTGTCCGCCCTGCGGCTGCCCAAGGTGTCCTCCCCCGCCCAGGTCGTGCGCGTCGCGCGGCGCGCCGGGTCCGCGCACGGCGGCGCGCCGCCCCTGTACGCCCTGCTGGAGTCGGCCCTCGGCATCGAACGGGCCCACGCCGTGGCCACCGCCCACCCGTCCCTGCGCGGCATCGCGATCGGCGAGGCGGACCTGCGGGCCGACCTCGGGGTGCGGGACGACGCGGGCCTGGACTGGTCCCGCTCCCGCGTGGTCGTGGCCGCGCGGGCGGCGGGCCTGGCCCCGCCCACCCAGTCCGTCCACCCGGACGTCCGCGACCTGGAGGGCCTCGCCGCCTCCTGCGCCCGCGGCCGCGCCCTGGGCTTCCTGGGCCGCGCCGCGATCCATCCCCGCCAGCTGCCGGTGATCGAGCGGGCCTACCTCCCCGGCGAGGAGGAGATCCGGCAGGCCGAGACGGTCGTCGAGGCCGCGGCGGCCCGGCAGGGCGCCCAGGCCCTGCCGGACGGCACGTTCATCGACGCGGCGGCGGTGGCGGAGGCCCGGCGCACCCTGTCCCTGGCCCGCGGAGCCTGACCCCGGGGCCACCGGGAACCACACGCCCGGGGAACACGCCGAGGGCGCCCGGAACGTCTCCGGGCGCCCTCGGCGGCGTCGTCCAGCGGGCCGTCAGCCCTTCTTCGCCGAGCCGGCCCCCTTCTCGGAGGTCTCGGAGGCCTTGGAGGCCTTGGAGGCCTTGGAGGCCTTGGAGGCCTTGGAGGCCTTGGAGGCCTTGGAGGTCCGGGGCGTCTCGCGGTCCTCGGACGTCCCGGACCCCTCGGCGGCCTTCTCCGCCGCGGCGTCGCCCCCGGCGTCCGGCGCATCCGCCCCGTCCGCCCCGTTCTTCTCCCCGGCATCGGCCCCGTCACCGGGGGTTCCCGGCTCCACCGTCGTCTCGCGGCCCGGCCGCTTCCTCGCCGACAGCACGATGTACAGCACCGCGAGCAGGAACACGAGGATCGAGGTCCAGTTGTTCAGCCGCAGGCCCAGGACGTGGTGGGCCTCGTCGACGCGCATGTACTCGATCCAGAACCGGCCCGCGCAGTACGCGGCGACGTACAGCGCGAACGCCCGTCCGTGCCCGAGCCGGAAGCGCCGGTCGGCCCAGATCACCAGCAGGGCGACGCCGACGCACCACAGCGACTCGTACAGGAACGTCGGGTGGTAGGTGCCCGCGACCCGCCCGTCGGCGGAGGAGGTGATCTCCACCGCCCACGGCAGGTCCGTGGCCCGCCCGTACAGCTCCTGGTTGAACCAGTTGCCCCAGCGTCCGATCGCCTGGGCGAGGGCGATGCCCGGCGCGACGGCGTCGGCGTAGGCGGGCAGGGGGATGCCCCGGCGCCGGCAGCCGATCCACGCCCCCAGCGCACCGAACGCGATCGCGCCCCAGATGCCGAGGCCGCCCTCCCAGATCTTGAAGGCGTCCACCCAGTCACGGCCCTCGCTGAAGTACAGCTGGTAGTCCGTGATCACGTGGTAGAGCCTGCCGCCGACGAGGCCGAAGGGCACGGCCCAGACAGCGATGTCGGCCACCGTGCCGGCCCGCCCGCCCCGGGCGATCCAGCGCCTGTTGCCGAGCCAGACGGCTACGAAGACGCCGATGATGATGCAGAACGCGTAGCCGCGCAGCGGAACGGGGCCGAGGTACAGCACCCCGCTCGACGGGCTGGGAATGTAGGCAAGTTCCATGGCAGGGTCGACGCTACCGTGCCGGACCGGCCGCACGGCGGGCGGTCCGGCTACGGCTCCATAACAGGGCCCGGGGGCCCGGGGCGACACCTAGTCCTTGTCGGCCTCCAGCACCATCTGCTTCAGCTTCTCCGGGGTCATCGAGCGGTCCTGGTAGATGTTCCTGCCGTCGAGCAGGACGGTCGGCGTGCCCGTGAAGTCGCCCTTCTGGAAGGCCGCGTGGGACTTGGCGACCCAGCTGTTGTGCGTGCCGTCCTCGACGCAGGCGCGGAAGGTGTCGGTGTCGAGGCCGTCGACCTTGCCGGCCAGGTCGACGAGCCTGGCGTCGTCCGCGTAGGCGTCGTCGCTCTCCGCCGGCTGGTGGGCGAACAGCACCTCGTGGTACGCGGCGAACTTCCCGGCGTCCTGGGCGCAGGCCGCGGCGTTGGCCGCGTTGCGGGAGCCGCTGCCGCCCATCCCGCCGTCGATGAGGGTGACCAGGTGGTACTCCACCTTCAGCCGGCCCGCTTCGGTCAGCTCGTCGATGGTCGGGCCGTAGGCCTGCTCGAAGGCCTTGCAGGCCGGGCAGCGGAAGTCCTCCCACACCGTGAGCGTCGACCCGGCGTCGGCCTCGCCGACCGGGATGGCGGTGCCGTCCTCGCCCAGTGCGCCCGCCGGCGTCACGACCGGGCCCGCCGCATCGCTCTCGTCGTCCTTGCCGGCGTTGGCGGCGACGACGCCGATCACCGCCGCGAGTCCCAGGACGCAGACCACGCTCGCGCCCACGATCAGGCCGCGGCGCCGCTTCTCCGCCGTCCTCTGCTTCTCGCGCTCGACCGCCAGCCGCTCCCGGGCGGCGCGCTTTCCCTCAGGGTTCTTCTCGCTCACACCCCGCAGAACGAACCGGGGAGGCGCACCGCGCCTCCCCGGCCGCAGGTCCACCCGTACGAGGGACCCGTACGCCTGCCCGCGGCCGGCCGGTCGCGCCGGCCGGCCGTCGCCCGCTTCCTAGGCCCGGCCGCGCACGCCCTCGGCCAGGTCGGCGGCGAGCGCGCGGACGGCCTCGACGCCGGCGGCGCGGTCGGGGGCGTCCAGCATCCGCTTGACGAAGGCCGAGCCGACGATCACGCCGTCGGCGAAGCCGGCCACCTCGGCGGCCTGGGCGGGGGTGGAGACGCCGATCCCGACGCAGACCGGCAGGTCGGCGCGGGTGGCCCGGGTGCGTTCCACCAGGCCCCGGGCCTGCGAGCCGACCGACTCGCGGGTGCCGGTGACGCCCATCAGGGAGGAGGCGTAGACGAAGCCGCTGCCGGCCGCGGTGATCTCGGCGAGCCGCTCGTCCCTGCTGCTGGGCGCGACCACGAAGACCGTGGCGAGGCCGTGCTTGTCGGCGTGCTCCCGCCACAGCGCCGACTCCTGGACCGGCAGGTCGGGCAGGATGCACCCGGCGCCGCCCGCCTCGGCGAGTTCGGCGGCGAACCGCTCGACGCCGTAGCGGTCGACGGGGTTCCAGTACGTCATGACGAGGACCGGCTTGCCGGTGGCCCGGTGGGCCTCGCGGACCGTGCGCATCACGTCGGCGATCCGCACGCCGCCGCGCAGGGCGATGTCGTCGGCGGTCTGGATGACGGGGCCGTCGAGGACGGGGTCGCTGTGCGGCAGGCCCACCTCCACGACGTCGGCGCCGCCGTCGAGGGCGGCCCGGGCCGCCTCGATGCCGCCGTCCACGGTCGGGAACCCGGCCGGGAGGTAGGCGATGAGCGCCGCGCGCCCCTCGGACCTCGCCGCGGCGAGGGTGTCCGTCAGCAGTCGGATGTTCCCGCTCACTTGGCGTCCCCCTCGATCTCGGCGGTGGTGCCGGCCTCGTCGGCGGCGACCTCGGCGTCGGTGTCGTAGAGCCCGAAGTAGCGGGCGGCGGTGTCCATGTCCTTGTCGCCGCGGCCGGACAGGTTGACGACGATCAGCCCGTCCTCGCCCAGCTCCCCGCCGACCTCCAGGGCGCCGGCCAGCGCGTGGGCGCTCTCGATGGCCGGGATGATGCCCTCGGTGCGCGACAGCAGCCGCAGGGCCCGCATCGCGGCGTCGTCGGTGACCGCGCGGTACTCGCCGCGGCCGGAGTCCTTCAGGTGGGCGTGCTCCGGCCCGATGCCCGGGTAGTCGAGCCCCGCCGAGATGGAGTACGGCTCGGTGATCTGGCCCTCGTCGTCCTGGAGGACGTAGGAGCGCGAGCCGTGCAGGATGCCGGGCTCGCCCGCGGTCAGCGTGGCCGCGTGCTCGCCGGTCCCGACGCCGTGCCCCGCGGGCTCGCAGCCGATGAGGCGCACGCCCTCGTCGGGGAGGAAGGCGTGGAACAGGCCGATGGCGTTGGATCCGCCGCCGACGCAGGCGATCGCGGCGTCGGGCAGCCGTCCGGCGCGCTCCAGGAGCTGGCGCCGGGCCTCGACGCCGATGACGCGGTGGAAGTCGCGGACCATGGCCGGGAAGGGGTGCGGTCCGGCGACGGTGCCGAAGAGGTAGTGGGTGCTCTCGACGTTGGCGACCCAGTCGCGGAACGCCTCGTTGATGGCGTCCTTGAGGGTGCGGCTGCCCGACTTCACGGCGACGACCTCGGCGCCGAGCATGCGCATCCGGGCCACGTTGAGGGCCTGGCGCCGGGTGTCGATCTCGCCCATGTAGATGGTGCAGTCGAGGCCGAACAGGGCGCAGGCGGTGGCGGTGGCGACGCCGTGCTGGCCGGCGCCGGTCTCGGCGATGACGCGGGTCTTGCCCATGCGCTTGGTCAGCAGGGCCTGGCCGAGCACGTTGTTGATCTTGTGGGAGCCGGTGTGGTTGAGGTCCTCGCGCTTGAGGAAGACCCGGGCGCCGCCGGCGTGCTCGGCGAACCGGGGCACCTCGGTGAGGGCGCTCGGGCGGCCGGTGTAGTGGGCCAGCAGGTCGTCGAGCTCGCGGGCGAACTCGGGGTCGGCCTTGGCCTTGTCGTACTCGACGGCGACCTCGTCCACGGCGGCGACGAGCGCCTCCGGGATGAACTTGCCGCCGAACGCGCCGAAGTAGCCTCCGGCGTCGGGGACCCGGCCCTCCGGGTCGGGGACGAAGAACTCGCTGGGCATGCGGAAACCTCACGGTGAGTGCGGAAGAGGAGACACTGATCGCCGTGGGGGCGGGGGTCAGCCGGCTGCGGGCCGTTCACGGCCGGGCGCGCCCGCGTGACGCGGCCGCACCATCGGACGCGGCCCCGCGCCCCTGGGGGCCGGCCGCTGCCATCGCATGCCGTTCACCTGTCCCGGCTCGTCGCCGATGACGTACCGCACCCGGCGGCCGTGGACGCGGCGGGCGGGCGCGCGGCAGCCGCGCGGGCGGCAGCCGCGCGCCAGGCGCGCGTACGGGTCCCTGGTGGCCGGGGGGAGCGGGGGCGTCATCGGGTCGGGCCTGTCCGGGGTCAGCCGCGGCCGTGCCGCAGTGCGGGGTGCTCGCCGGCCGCCACCAGGTCGGAGACCGCCGTCTTCGGGTCGCGCCCGGTGACGAGGGACTCGCCGACCAGGACGGCGTCGGCGCCGGCGTTGGCGTAGGCGATGAGGTCGTGCGGGCCGCGGACGCCGGACTCGGCGACCTTGACCAGGTGGGCGGGGATCTCGGGGGCGACCCGTTCGAAGGTGCCGCGGTCGACCTCGAGGGTCTTGAGGTTGCGCGCGTTGACGCCGATGACCTTGGCGCCCGCGTCCACCGCCCGCTCGACCTCGTCCTCGTCGTGCACCTCGACGAGCGGGGTGAGCCCGATGGACTCGGCGCGCTCGATCAGCGACTCCAGGGCCGGCTGGTCGAGGGCCGCGACGATCAGCAGCGCGAGGTCGGCGCCGTACGCGCGGGCCTCCCAGAGCTGGTACGAGCTGACGATGAAGTCCTTGCGCAGGACGGGGATGTCCACCCGCGCGCGGACCGCCTCCAGGTCGGCCAGCGAGCCGCCGAAGCGGCGCTGTTCGGTGAGGACGGAGATGACGGCCGCGCCGCCCGCCTCGTAGTCGGCGGCGAGTCCGGCCGGGTCGGCGATCGCGGCGAGCGCGCCCTTGGACGGGCTGGAGCGCTTGACCTCGCAGATCACCTTGACGCCGTCGCCGCGCAGGGCGGCCGCGCCGTCCTTGACCGCGGGAGCCTTCGCCGCGCGCTCCTTGAGCTCGTCGAGGCTGACGCGCGCCTGCCGCTCCGCGAGGTCGGCACGGACTCCGTCGATGATCTCGTCGAGCACACTCACGCGAGCGGCCCCCTTCCAGACGGTGGGTCTTCGGTGCGTCCGTCTCCGTCGCCGCCCCGCCTCCGGGGTCGGGTCGTCGGACGAAACCGGTGGTCACTGCGATGGTAGCCGCAGCCGGGCGGATGCCTCGCACCCGGTTGACGCCGGTCTCTCCCCCACCTTCGGACCAGCTTCGCACAACTCGGGCGGAAGGTGCCCCCACGCTGGGCGTTCGCCCGTCGGTCAAGGGTGCAGCCAGCCACCGAACGGCAGGTTCCGGATCACCGTGAAGACCAGCAGCAACGCCCCCAGGGACCACAGGAGCACCGGCGGGGGGTCGATCCTCAGCGGTCTCCCGCGCACCGCGCGGACCACCCATACGGTCCACAGCACGGCGAAGCCCGCATAGCCGAGGACGGCCGGCGCGTTGGCCTGGAGGGCGGCCGGGAGGTCGCCGTGGACCACGGCGTGCGCGCTGCGCAGTCCGCCGCAGCCGGGGCAGTACAGGCCGGTGAGGCGCAGCAGCGGGCAGGCGGGGTAGTGGCCGGGCTCGTTGGGGTCGACCGCCCCGACGTAGGCGAAGGCCCCGGCGACGGCGGCGAGCACCCCGGCGGGGACGGCCAGCCGGGCCGCCCTGCCGCGGGTCGCGCCGGGTTCGGGGACGTTCACGCTGTGCATTGTGCCCCGGACGCGCGGCAGGGGCGGGTGCGGCACCACCGGGCCGGCCGCCCCTGTCCGGGGGCGCCCCGCGGTGCTCAGCCCTCGGCGCGGGCCGGCTCGCGGTCGCCGGTGGTCCGGTGCACCGGGTGGTTGTGCTTCGGCTGGCCCATGCCCATCGCGCTCATGATGCCGCCGACGACACCGCCGAGGATCACCAGGCCCATGCCCGCCCAGAAGCCGATGGGCTGGGCCATCACCATGAACATGCCCGCGACGCAGAAACCGATGAAGGCGATGATGACACCGGTCCAGGCGGCCGGGGTGTGACCGTGGCTGCTGCCCGCCATTGCTTGCTCCTCGTTGCTGTGTACGTGTCTGAGCAGGACGCTCAACTCTGAGCAGGACGCTCACCGCTCATTGTCCCGCACACGCGCGTACGCGGTGAGCGGGGGTGCTCCCCGGCCCGCCGACCGGGTCCGACGGCGTCCGCGGGCGGGTTCCCCTCAGGCGCCGGTCGGGTCCTCGCCGCGGTCGAGGGCCTTCCAGAGGTCCTCGGGGCGGTCGGGGTCCACGACCGGGGCCCTGCGGCGCTCCCGGGGGGCGCCGTTCCGCTCGTAGCGGCCGGACATGGCGGGCCACAGCCGGCCGTAGCGCAGGGCGAGCAGCCCGGCCAGCAGGATCAGCGCGCCGCCCACGGCCGCGACGTAGGGCCACGCGGTGTGGGTGAGGGCCTCCACCGTGGCGGAGGTGTCGCCGGAGGCCCGGGCGGCCTTCTCGTCGAGCGCGGCGCCGTCCGAGGCCCCGGCCAGGGCCGCCACGACGGTGCCCGCCCCGGCGAGGGCGAGCAGCGCGGCCACGGCGAGGCGGCCGGCGCGGCGGACGGCGAAGACGGCGACGAGCGCGGCCAGGCCCACGACGGCCAGGGCCGCGGGGACGCCGGTGACGTCGCTGCCCCGGGCGGTCAGCGGGAAGGAGCCGCCGGCCACGTGCGCGGTGCCCGCCGACCACTGCTGCCGGGTGGCGAGCAGGGCCACGGCCGCGCCCAGGGCGCCGCACAGCAGGGCGGCGGCGAGGCTGAGGCGGCCGGTCCGGGCGGAGCCGGGGGCCTCGGAACGGGGGCGGGATGCGGCAGTCACGTACTCCACTATCGCCCGAACCCCGGGCGAACCGTCACCCGGGGTTCGTCTCAGGGCTTCCCCAGCCGGTTCGCCGTGTGCACGGCGCGCAGCACCGCGGCCGCCTTGTCGCGGCACTCGGTGTCCTCGGCGACCGGGTCGGAGTCGGCGACGATCCCGGCGCCGGCCTGGACGTACGCGGTGCCGTCCCGCAGCAGGGCGGTGCGGATGGCGATGGCCGTGTCGGAGTCGCCGGCGAAGTCGAGGTAGCCGACGCAGCCGCCGTACAGTCCGCGCCGGGACGGCTCGAGTTCGTCGATGATCTGCATCGCGCGGGGCTTGGGCGCGCCGGAGAGCGTGCCGGCCGGGAAGCAGGCGGTGAGCACGTCGAAGGCGGTGCGGCCGGCGGCCACCCGGCCGGTGACCGTCGAGACGATGTGCATGACGTGCGAGTACCGCTCGATCGACATGAAGTCGACGACCTCGACCGAGCCGGGCTCGCAGACCCGCCCGAGGTCGTTGCGGCCGAGGTCGACGAGCATGAGGTGCTCGGCGCGCTCCTTGGGGTCGGCGAGCAGTCCGTCGGCGAGGGCCTGGTCCTCCTGCGGGGTGGCGCCGCGGTGCCGGGTGCCGGCGATGGGGTGGACCATCGCCCGCCCGTCCTCGACCTTCACCAGGGCCTCGGGGGACGAGCCCACCACGTCGAACCCGTCGAAGCGGAACAGGTACATGTACGGGGAGGGGTTGGTGGCGCGCAGGACCCGGTAGACGTCCAGGGCGCTCGCCGCGCACGGGGTCTCGAACCGCTGGGAGGGGACGACCTGGAAGGCCTCCCCCGCGCGGATGCGCTCCTTGATGTCCTCCACGGCCTCCCGGAAGTCGGCACCGCCCCACAGGGCGGTGTACTCGGGCAGCTCGGAGGGCGGCAGCACGGCCGGGGGCTGGGCGACCGCGCGGGTGAGGTCGGCCTCCATGGCGTCGAGGCGGGCCACGGCGTCGGCGTACGCCTCGTCGACACCGGTCTCCAGGTCGTTGTGGTTGATCGCGTTGGCGATCAGCCAGACGGCGCCCTCCCAGTGGTCCATGACGGCCAGGTCGCTGGTGAGCAGCATGGTCAGCTCGGGCAGTTCCAGGTCGTCCCGCTCGCCGGGGCCGATCCTCTCCAGGCGGCGCACGACGTCGTAGCCGAGGTAGCCGACCATGCCGCCGGTGAAGGGCGGCAGACCGAGGTCGTGGGCGAGGTCGCGCGGGGTGTGCAGGGCCTGGAGGGTGGCGCGCAGCGCGGCGAGCGGGTCGCCGTCGACGGGCACGCCGGCGGGCGCCGTGCCCTCCCAGTGGGCCCGCCCGCCCCGTTCGGTGAGGGTGGCGGCGCTGCGGACGCCGACGAAGGAGTACCGGGACCAGGAGCGCCCTCCCCCCGTGCTGAACGCCTGGGAGGTACCCCCGTCGGCGGACTCCAGCAGGAAGGTGCCGGGCCGCTCGGCGGCGAGCTTGCGGTAGAGCGCGACCGGGGTGTCGCCGTCGGCGAGCAGTTTGCGGGTGACCGGGATGACCCGGCGGTCGGCGGCGAGCTTGCGGAACGTCTCGAGGTCCATGGCGGCAGACCCTACTGATCCGAGGCGGCCGCGCCGGGCCCGGCACCGTCGGCGGGGGCGTCCGCGGGACCGTCCTTCAGCAGCACGTCGGCGTCGAAGCAGGTGCGGGCGCCGGTGTGGCAGGCGGCGCCCACCTGGTCGACCTTGACCAGCACGGTGTCCGCGTCGCAGTCGAGGGCGACCGACCTGACCCACTGGAAGTGGCCGGAGGTGTCCCCCTTGACCCAGTACTCCCCGCGGCTGCGCGACCAGTAGGTGCAGCGGCCGGTGGTCAGCGTGCGGTGCAGCGCCTCGTCGTCCATCCAGCCCAGCATCAGCACCTCCCCGGTGTCGTACTGCTGGGCGATGGCGGGCAGGAGGCCGTCGGGGCTGCGCTTGAGGCGCGCGGCGATCTCCGGGTCGAGGCGGCTGGGCCGGGACGTGCTGGTCATGGGTGCCATTGTGCCGCGCCCGGCCGGCGGGCCGCGGGGACGTCCACCGATCGGGCGGTGGCCGGGGGACGGGTGGGCGGACCGGGCGGACGGCCGTAGGCTGGCTGCCATGTCGACCCATGCCAAGCGTGAACGGCTTCTCCTCGCCGACCTGCTGGAGACCACGGGGCCCGAGGCCCCCACCCTCTGCGAGGGCTGGACGACCCGGGACCTCGCCGCCCACGTGGTGGTGCGCGAGCGCCGCCCCGACGCCGCCGGCGGCATGCTGGTCAAGCAGCTGGCGCCGCGCCTGGAGCGGGTGATGGCGGAGTTCGCCGCGAAGCCGTACGAGGAGCTGATCCAGCTGATCCGCACCGGGCCGCCGCGCTTCTCGCCCTTCTCGCTGAAGCAGGTCGACGAGTTGTCGAACATCGTCGAGTTCTACGTCCACACCGAGGACGTCCGCCGGGCGCAGCCCGACTGGACGCCGCGGGAACTCGACCCGGTGTTCCAGGACGCCCTGTGGTCCCGGTTGGAGCGCACCGCCCGCCTGATGGGCCGCGGCGTGCCGACGGGCCTGGTGCTGCGCCGCCCGAACGGCCAGACGGTGGTGGCCCACCGCGGCACCCCGGTGGTCACGGCGACCGGCGAGCCGTCGGAGCTGGTGCTGTTCGCCTACGGGCGGCAGAGCGCGGCGAAGGTCGAACTGGACGGCGACGAGAACGCGATCGCGAAGCTGCAGGAAACCAAACAGCTCGGTATCTGACCGGTACCCGAAAGGCGCAGTTCGTGATCAAAGTGGCCATGACCCGTGTGTACGTCGACGACGTGGCGAAGGCGCACGCCTTCTACACCGGCGTCCTCGGCTTCGAGACCCGCACCCGCCGGGACCCGGGCGACGGCGCCCTGTTCGTCACGGTGGGCGCGCCGGGCGGGGCCCAGCGGGACCTGGAGCTCCTGCTGGAGCCGGGGCAGGGCCCCATAGCCGAGCCCTACCGCCGGGCGGTGCGCGAGGCGGGCCTGCCCGCCATCGTGTTCTCCGTGGACGACCTGCGCGCGGAGTACGAACGGCTCCGGGGCGAGGGCGTCCACTTCGTCCGGGACCCGCAGGAGCGGGGCCCGGTGCTCACCGCCCTGCTGGACGACACGGTGGGCAACCTGGTCCAGCTGGTCCAGCCCGTGGGCTGAGCGTCAGCGGACCGGGTGCCCGGCCTCCCGCAGGGTGTCCTTGACCTGGCCGATCCGCAGGTCGCCGAAGTGGAAGACGGAGGCCGCGAGGACCGCGTCCGCGCCCGCCGCGACCGCGGGCGGGAAGTCGGCGAGCCGGCCGGCGCCGCCGGAGGCGATCACCGGGACGGTGACGTGCTTGCGGACGGCGGCGATCATCTCCAGGTCGTAGCCGTCCTTGGTGCCGTCCGCGTCCATCGAGTTGAGCAGGATCTCCCCGGCGCCCAGCTCGGCGGCGCGGTGCGCCCACTCCACGGCGTCGATCCCGGTGCCGCGGCGGCCGCCGTGCGTGGTGACCTCGAAGGAACCGGAGTCCGTGCGCCGGGCGTCGACCGAGAGGACGAGGACCTGCCGGCCGAAGCGCTCGGCGATCTCCCGGACGAGGTCGGGGCGGGCGATGGCCGCGGTGTTCACGCCCACCTTGTCGGCGCCCGCCCGCAGCAGCCGGTCCACGTCCTCGGCGGTGCGGACGCCGCCGCCCACCGTCAGCGGGATGAACACCTGCTCGGCGGTGCGGCGCACCACGTCGTACGTCGTCTCGCGGTTGCCCGACGAGGCGGTGATGTCCAGGAACGTCAGCTCGTCGGCGCCCTCGGCGTCGTACACCTTGGCCATCTCGACGGGGTCGCCCGCGTCGCGCAGTTCCTGGAAGTTGACGCCCTTGACGACCCGGCCGCCGTCCACGTCCAGGCAGGGGATGACTCGGACCGCCAGGGTCATGGGTTCACGGCTCCTCTGAATGCTTCGAGTTCCACTGAGACCAGTACGCGCGAGTCGACGAAGCCCTCGACCACCAGGAGGGTGGTGACCGGACGCACCGAGTCGAACAGCTCCTTGTGGGCCCGGCCGGCCGCGTCGACGTCCCGCACGTGGGCGAGGTGGAGGCGCGTGCGGATCACGGACCGGGCGTCGAGCCCGAACTCGCCGATCGCCTCCAGCGCGATGGTGAAGGCCTCCTTGGCCTGCTCGTAGGGGTCGCCCTCCCCGTGGAGCACCTCGCCCCGGAACGCGGTCGTACCCGCCACCAGGACGCGGTCACCCGCCGCCACGGCCCGTGCGGAACCGAAGGACTCCTCCCAGGGACTTCCGCCCTGCACGCGCCGTACGGCCCCGATCGTCATCGCGACACAGCCTCCAGGGCCTCTTCCAGGGTGAACGCCTTCGCGTACAGGGCCTTCCCGACGATGGCGCCCTCGACGCCGAGCGGCACGAGTTCCGCGACGGCGCGCAGGTCGTCCAGCGAGGACACCCCGCCGGAGGCGACCACCGGGCGGTCGGTGGCGGCGCAGACGTTCCTCAGCAGCTCCAGGTTGGGGCCCTGGAGGGTGCCGTCCTTGGCGATGTCGGTGACCACGTAGCGGGCGCAGCCCTCCTTGTTCAGGCGCTCCAGCGTCTCGTAGAGGTCGCCGCCGTCGCGGGTCCAGCCGCGGCCGCGCAGGGTGGTGCCGCGCACGTCGAGACCGACGGCGATCTTGTCGCCGTGCTCGGCGATGACCCGGGCGACCCACTCGGGCGTCTCCAGGGCGGCGGTGCCGAGGTTGACGCGGGTGCAGCCGGTGGCGAGCGCGGCGGCGAGGGTGTCGTCGTCCCGGATGCCGCCGGACAGCTCCACCTTGATGTCCATCGCCCCGGCGACCTCGGCGATCAGCTCACGGTTGTTCCCGGTGCCGAACGCGGCGTCCAGGTCGACCAGGTGCAGCCACTCGGCGCCGGAGCGCTGCCAGGCGAGGGCGGCCTCCAGGGGGGAGCCGTACGACGTCTCGGTCCCGGACTCGCCGTGCACGAGGCGGACGGCCTGGCCGTCGCGGACGTCGACGGCGGGGAGCAGTTCGAGCTTGGCCATGTCTCTACAGGGTTCCGATCCAGTTGGTGAGGAGCTGGGCACCGGCGTCGCCGGACTTCTCGGGGTGGAACTGGGTGGCCCACAGGGCGCCGTTCTCCACCGCGGCGACGAAGGGCCTGCCGTGGGTGGACCAGGTGACCTGGGGCGCCCGCATCGCCGGGTTGTGCGCCTCGAGGGCCCAGTCGTGGACGGCGTAGGAGTGCACGAAGTAGAAGCGGGCGTCCGCGTCGAGGTCGGCGAACAGCTCGGAGCCGGGCGGCGCGTCCACGGTGTTCCAGCCCATGTGGGGCACGACGTCGGCCCGCAGCGGCTCGACCGAGCCGGGCCACTCGTCGAGGCCCTCGGTCTCCACGCCGTGCTCGACGCCGCGCGCGAACAGGATCTGCATGCCGACGCAGATGCCCATCACCGGGCGCCCGCCGGCCAGCCGCCGGTCGACGACCCAGTCGCCGCGCGCCTCCTTCAGGCCCCGCATGCAGGCGGCGAAGGCGCCGACGCCGGGCACCAGCAGGCCGTCGGCGTTCATGGCCCGGTCGAAGTCGCCGGTGATCTCGACGTCGGCCCCCACGCGGGCGAGGGCGCGCTCGGCGGAGCGGACGTTCCCGAAGCCGTAGTCGAAGACCACGACCTTCTTGGTGGCGCTCAAGGGGTCACACCTCCAGCCTCAGGGCGCCCGCGGTCAGGCACATCGCGGCGCCGACCGAGAGCAGCACGATCAGGCTCTTGGGCATCTTCTGCTTGACGAAGGAGATGATCCCGCCGACGAGGAACAGACCGACGACGATCAAGGCGGTGGACAGTCCGTTCATGGGCTACAGCGCGCCCTTCGTGGAGGGCACGATGCCCGCCGCGCGCGGGTCGCGCTCGCAGGCGTAGCGCAGGGCCCGGGCGAGCGCCTTGAACTGGCACTCCACGATGTGGTGCGCGTTGCGCCCGTAGGGCACGTGCACGTGCAGCGCGACCTGGGCCTGGGCGACGAAGGACTCCAGGATGTGCCGGGTCATCGTGGTGTCGTACTCGCCGATCATCGGCGCCATCTTCTCGGGCTCGGTGTGCACGAGGTAGGGGCGGCCGGACAGGTCGACGGTGACCTGGGCGAGGGACTCGTCCAGCGGGACCGTGCAGTTGCCGAAGCGGTAGATGCCCTTCTTGTCGCCGAGCGCCTGCTTGAAGGCGCCGCCGAGCGCGAGGGCGGTGTCCTCGATGGTGTGGTGGGAGTCGATGTGCAGGTCGCCCTCGGTCTTCACGGTCAGGTCGAACAGACCGTGCCGGCCGATCTGGTCGAGCATGTGGTCGTAGAAGCCGACGCCGGTGGAGATCTCGGTCTTTCCGGTGCCGTCGAGGTCGATCTCGACGAGGACGGAGGTCTCCTTGGTCGTCCGCTGCACCCGTCCAACGCGGTTCATGCGCTCTGCTCCTTCTTGATCTCACGGACCGCGTCGAGAAACGCGTCGTTTTCCGCCGGGGTGCCCGCGGTCACCCGCAGCCATCCCGGTACACCGTTGTCCCGGACCAGGACGCCCCGGTCGAGGATCCGCCGCCAGGCGGCGTGGGAGTCGGCGAACCTGCCGAACTGGACGAAGTTCGCGTCGGACTCGGTCACCTCGTAGTCGAGGGCGCGCAGCTCGGCGACCAGCCGGTCCCGTTCGGCCTTCAGCTGCTCGACGTACTTCAGCAGCGTGCCGGTGTGCTCCAGGGCGGCCAGCGCGGTCGCCTGGGTGACGGCCGAGAGGTGGTAGGGCAGCCGCACGAGCTGCACGGCGTCCACGACCGCGGGGTGCGCGGCGAGGTAGCCGAGGCGCAGCCCGGCGGCGCCGAACGCCTTCGACATGGTGCGGGAGACGACCAGGTGCGGCCGTCCGTCGAGCAGCGGCAGCAGCGAGTCGCCGTGGCTGAACTCGACGTACGCCTCGTCCACGACCACCATCGACGGCTTGGCCGCCTGGGCGGCCTCGTACAGCGCGAGCACCGTCTCGGGCGGGACCGCGTTGCCCGTGGGATTGTTGGGGGTGGTGACGAAGACGACGTCGGGCCGGTGTCCGGCGATCGCCTTCTCGGCGGCCGCGAGGTCGATCGAGAAGTCGTCGTGGCGCGGGCCGGAGATCCAGCCGGTGCCGGTGCCGCGCGCGATCAGGCCGTGCATCGAGTACGACGGTTCGAAGCCGAGCGCGGTGCGGCCGGGCCCGCCGAAGGTCTGCAGCAGCTGCTGGATGACCTCGTTGGAGCCGTTGGCGGCCCACACGTTCCCGGGGCCGACGGGGTGCCCGGCCGTCTCCGTCAGGTACTCGGCCAGCCGGGTCCGCAGCTCCACCGCGTCCCGGTCGGGGTAGCGGTTGAGGTGCCGGGCGGCCTCGCGGACCCGCTCGGCGATCCGCTCGACCAGCGGCTCGGGCAGCGGGTAGGGGTTCTCGTTGGTGTTCAGCCGTACGGGGACGTCCAGCTGGGGCGCGCCGTAGGGGGACTTGCCGCGCAGCTCGTCCCGTACGGGCAGATCGTCGATCCTCACGTCGCTCACTTGCTCCCGGGCACCTTCCAGCCGAACCTCGCCTTGATCGCCGCGCCGTGCGCGGGCAGGTCCTCCGCCTCCGCCAGCGTCACCACGTGGTGCGCGACCTCGGCCAGCGCGTCCTCGGTGTAGTCCACGATGTGGATGCCGCGCAGGAAGGACTGGACGGACAGGCCCGAGGAGTGGCAGGCGCAGCCGCCGGTGGGCAGGACGTGGTTGGATCCGGCCGCGTAGTCGCCGAGCGAGACCGGGGCCCAGGGGCCGACGAAGACCGCGCCGGCGTTGCGCACCCGGTCGGCGACCGCGGCGGCGTCGGCGGTCTGGATCTCCAGGTGCTCGGCGCCGTAGGCGTCGACCACGCGCAGGCCCTCGTCGAGCCCGTCGACCAGGACGATGGCGGACTGCTTGCCGGACAGCGCCGGGACGATCCGGTCCTCGACGTGCCTGGTCGCCTCGACCTGCGGCTTCAGCTCCTTCTCGACCGCGTCGGCGAGCTCGGTGGAGTCGGTGACGAGGACGGCGGCGGCCAGCGGGTCGTGCTCGGCCTGGCTGATCAGGTCGGCGGCGACGTGCGCCGGGTCGGCCGTGGAGTCCGCGAGGATCGCGATCTCGGTGGGACCGGCCTCGGCGTCGATGCCGATGCGGCCGGTGAAGTAGCGCTTGGCGGCGGCGACCCAGATGTTGCCGGGGCCGGTGACCATGTTCGCGGGCGGGCAGGACTCGGTGCCGTACGCGAACATCGCGACGGCGGTGGCGCCGCCGGCCGCGTACACCTCGTCGACGCCGAGCAGCGCGCAGGCGGCGAGGATGGTCGGGTGCGGCAGCCCGCCGAACTCCGCCTGGGCCGGTGAGGCGAGCGCGACCGACGGGACGCCGGCCTCCTGGGCGGGCACGACGTTCATGATCACGGAGGACGGGTAGACGGACCGGCCGCCCGGCGCGTACAGCCCCACGCGGTCGACCGGCACCCACTTCTCGGTGACCGTGCCGCCGGGCACGACCTGGGTGGTGCGGGTGGCGCGGCGCTGCTCGCGGTGGACGATCCGGGCGCGCCGCACGGACTCCTCCAGGGCGGCGCGCACGGCCGGGTCCAGCGCCTCCAGGGCGTCGGTGAGCGCCTGCGCGGGGACCCGGACGGACTCCAGACGCACGCCGTCGAACCGCTCGGCGAAGTCGATCAGCGCCGCGTCGCCTCGATGATGCACGTCCTCGCAGATCGGACGCACCTTCTCCAGGGCGGCCGCGACGTCGAAGTCGGCTCGGGGCAGCAGGTCGCGCAGGGCGGGACCCTCGGGAAGGGCGTCGCCGCGCAGATCGATTCGGGAGATCACGTGCTCAATTCTCTCAGACCCGCGCGGTGGACGGTCCGCCCGTTCCAATGGCTGATACGGGACCCCCCGGTGACGGTGCGCGCACGCACCGGGGATCCTCTTCACTTTCCGTGTTCATCCTCTCACGGAAACGGGCATGACCGGCTGTACGGAGGGACGCGCCGACGAGACACCCGGGAGGGAGGGGGACGCCGTGGCCGAGGAGGCGGGAGGGCGCGCCGGGGACGTGCCGGAGGATCTGACCGCCGTGGAGGCCGGCATGTGGCAGGCCTTCCGGAACGGCAGCGTGTACGACCTGAGCAGCGGGGACACGGTCGTGGACGACCCGCACGGGGGGCACCCGTGGGGCCCCGAGCGGACGGTCCGGGCCCGTGTCGTGTGCTGGCTCCTGCTGGACGGGCCGCCCGCGCTGGCCGGCCGGGTCTCCTCGCTGAAGCTGGTCGGGGTGCGGATCAGCGGCGTCCTGGACCTGGCGGGCGGCACGGTGGCGCCCTACGTGGAGATGCGGGACTGCCGCTTCGAGCGGGACGTCCTGCTGCCGGAGGCCCGCTTCACGACCGTGCGGCTGGTGGACTGCTCCGTGCCGCGCCTGGAGGCGGCCCGGCTGAGCACCGAGGGGGACCTGCACCTGCCGCGCTGCCGGTTCCTGGGCGGCGTACGGCTCACCGACGCCCGGATCGGCACGGACCTGCTGCTCAACCAGGCGGTCGTGCACCGGGACCGCAGCGGCCGCTCGATCGCCGGGGACGGCATGACGGTCGGCCAGGACCTCCAGGCGGAGATGCTGGAGTCGCACGGCGAGCTGAGCCTGCGCAGCGCGCAGATAGGCGTCTCGCTGAGCCTGCGCGGCGCCCGGCTGGCCAACCCGTGCGCCCGGCTCGCGCTGAACGCGCCCCAGCTGACCGTGGAGCGTTCGCTGTACCTGACCCCGGCGGGGGTCGGCGCCCAGGCGCGGAGCGGGATGACCCCGGCGCGCGGCACGCGGATCCAGCGGTTCGAGTGCCGGGGCGGGGTGCGGCTGGACGACGGGCGGTTCGGGGACGCGGTCGACTTCGAGGGGGCCAGGTTCACCCTCACCGACGACCAGGAGCTGTCGCTGCGCCGGGTGCAGACGCCGGAGCTGCGCTTCCTCGGGGAGCGGCCGGCGCGCGGCAGGGTGGTGCTGTCGGGGGCGCGGGTGGTCAACCTGGTGGACCGGGCGGAGAGCTGGCCGGGGCCGGGGCGGCTGCACATGGGCGGTTTCACCTACGAGAACCTGGTGCCGCGCGGTCCGTTCCCGCTGGAGCTGCGGCTGCGGTGGGTGGACGCGGCGAGCGCCGAGTACACCCCGGAGCCGTACGAGCGGCTGGCCGCCGTGCTGCGGGGCAGCGGGGCGGACGAGGAGGCCCGCGAGGTGCTGCTCGCCAAGCAGCGCCGCCGCCGCGAGAGCCTGCCGCTCGCGGCCAAGCTGTGGGGGTACGCGCAGGACTGGACGGTCGCCTACGGATACCGGCCGGGCCGGGCCGCGGTGTGGATGGCGGTGCTGTGGGCGGCCGGTTCGCTGGCCTTCGCGCACGCGCACCACCCGCCCCTCAAGGACGGTGAGCACCCTCCGTGGGACCCGGCGCTGTTCGCCCTGGACCTGCTGCTGCCGGTGATCGACCTGGGACAGGTGGGATTGTGGGAGCTGCGCGGCGGCTGGCAGTGGCTGGCGACGGTGCTCGTCCTGCTGGGCTGGGTCCTGGCGACGACCGTGGCGGCGGGGGCGACGCGGACGCTGCGGCGCACCTGAGCCCCCGTCGCCGTCGTGCCGCGGCGGGGAACCACCGACTTTTTAATCGCTCTTGACCGGGTGGCGTACAACCTTCCACGACTTCGGCGTGGGCTCTGGCGCGGCCGTGATCTGCGGTCCTTCAATGGTCGGCACCATGGCTCTGCTGCACGGATTCACCCGTACGTCCCGTACGTCCCGGGCGCGAGGCGGGGCGGGCGCCGTACCCGCGTCCGTCGTGCTGCCCGCCGACGACGACGTGCTCCTCGACGCGCCCGACGACGCGCTGGGTCCGGCGCTGGTCGCGGCGGCGGCCGGCGACCACGCGCCCGCCGCCGGCCTGCTCGCCGCCACCCGGCGCCGGGGCTCCTGGGAGCACCGCGACCGGTATGTGCGGCGGCTGGCCGCCTTCGCCCGCTCGCGCCCCGAGTGGCTGGACACCTGGCGCTCCCTCGATCCGCACGACCCCGACGGGCTGCTGGTGGAGGCCCAGCGGGCGGTGGACCGCGCCTGGGACTCACCGGCCCGGACCGAGCTGCTGCGCGAGGTGAGCCCGCTGATCACCGCCGCCGCGAAGGGGGACGGCCGCGACCCGGTGCCGTGGCGGCTCGCCCTGGACCACGCCCGCGGCGCGCGCGCCGGGCACCGGTACTTCCAGGAGCTGTGGGAGGCGGCGGTCCGCCGCGCCCCGCACCACTACGGCTGTCACGTGGCGGCCCTGCGCTACCTGTCGTCCTCCTGGCACGGTGCGCACCACGAGTGCTTCGACTTCGCGGACCTCGCCGCCCAGGACGCGCCGGAGGACTCGCCCACCCAGGCGCTGCCGCTGCGGGCGGCGTTCGGCTACCTGACCGACGGCTGCGGCCCCGAGGTGCCGCGCGCGCGGCTCGAAGCCGCGGCCGACCGCGCCGCCGCCCTGTCCGCCCGGCTGCCGGCGGGCCACTCCTGGCCGGCCGAGCTGCGCAATCTGCTGACCTACGTCCTGGTCCGCCTCGAACGCTGGCCGGACGCCCTGGAGCAGTTGCGCCTGACCGGTCCGTACGCCACGTCCTTCCCGTGGGACCGGGACGCGGACGACCCGCTCGGGCGGTTCCTGGAGGTGCGTCGGGGCGTGCGCGCGGCGGTGGCGTCCGGTCCCCCCGGGGCGGGCAGGGGTGCCTCCGCCGCGGTCTTCGGCCGTCCGGGGACCGAACGGGGCGGACGGGCCCGCTTCGGCGACCATTAGGCTCTTGAGTCGTGACCACCGTCCGCCTGCCGCTCTTCCCCCTGAACACGGTGCTGTTCCCGGGGCTCGTGCTCCCGCTCAACGTCTTCGAGGAGCGCTACCGCGCCATGATGCGCGAGCTGCTGAAGACCTCGGGGGACGAGCCGCGCCGGTTCGCCGTCGTGGCGATCCGCGACGGCCACGAGGTCGCGCCGAGCGCCCCCGGCCTGCCCGACCCGACCGCCGTGCCCGACCGGGGGCCGGCGGCCGGCTTCGGCCCCGACCCGCTCCGGGCCTTCCACAAGGTGGGCTGTGTGGCCGACGCCGCGACGGTCCGGGAGCGGGCCGACGGCACCTTCGAGGTGCTGGCGACCGGCACGACCCGGGTGCGGCTGCTGTCGGTCGACGCCTCGGGACCGTATCTGACGGCGGAGCTGGAACCGCTGGCGGAGGAGCCGGGCGACGAGGCGGGCCCGCTGGCGGAGGCGGTGCTGCGGGCCTTCCGCCGGTACCAGAAGCGGCTGGCCGGAGCGCGCGAACGGTCGCTGGCGACCGGCGCGGACCTGCCGGACGAGCCGGGCGTCGTCTCCTACCTGGTCGCCGCCGCGATGGTGCTGGACACGCCGACGCGGCAGCGGCTGCTCCAGGCTCCGGACACGGCGTCCCGGCTCCGTGACGAGCTGAGGCTCCTGCGCACGGAGACCGCCGTCATCCGCAGCCTGCCGTCGCTGCCCGCGTCGGACCTGACGCGCGGACCGACGAGCCTCAACTGACGCACGACACCGACGCACGACGCCGGCACACGACTCGTCCGGCACACGACTGTCCCGGGGGACGGACCACCATGGCGAAGAAGTCCAGGAAGCAGCAGGCCGGGGGAACGCCCGCGACGGTGGCGCTCACCGCGGCCGGGGTGCCGTTCACGGTCCACTCCTACGACCACGACCCCTCCCACCCGTCCTACGGCGAGGAGGCGGCCGAGGCGATGGGCGTCCCGCCGGACCGCGTCTTCAAGACGCTGGTGGCCGACGTCGACGGCGCGCTGACCGTGGCGGTGGTCCCGGTGGCCGGCCAACTGGACCTGAAGGCGCTCGCGGCGGCGGTCGGCGGCAAGCGGGCCGCGATGGCCGACCCGGCGCTGGCGGAACGCACCACGGGGTACGTCCGCGGCGGCATCTCGCCCCTCGGCCAGCGCAGGAGGCTGCCGACGGTCCTGGACGAGTCGGCCGTCCTGCACGACACGGTCTGCGTCTCGGCCGGCCGCCGCGGCCTGGAGGTCGAGCTCTCCCCCGCCGACCTGGCCGGGCTGACCTCGGCGGTCCTCGCTCCGATCGGGCGTGCGTGACCCGGGCGGGAACCCGGCCGGGCCCTTCTCCCGGTCGGGGGTGGGGGACGTGCCGGAGGGGCCCCGCGGACGCGGGTGGCGCACCGGGAGGGGCCGGGCGGACCGCGGACGGCGCCCGGCGCGGACCGCCGGTGTCACGGGGCCGGAGCCGGGCCGCCGGCCCTAAGGGCTGTCCGGAGCCGTCCCCTGCGGGTCCGGCGGGAGGGGGTCCGGGTCGCGGGGACCGAACAGGGCGGTCAGCCCCAGGTGCAGGACCAGCGCCGCGAACGGCCACGCCAGCAGCGCGCCCTTGGCGCTCAGCTTCAGCGGCGCGTCGAAGGTGACCCCTTTGCCCACGCTCCTCGCCTGGGCCATCACGTCCTGCGCGGGACCGAGCCACACACCGGTCCGCCAGGCCAGCAACGAGCCGAGCAGCCCCCCGGCCGCCAGCGCCACCACCAGCGGCACGCCCCCGTGCCGCCGCACGAGGAACACGGCGAGCGCGCTCACCGCCCCGAAGCCCAGCGCCAGCAGGGAGAACGTGCCGTCCACCCCGACGGCCTGCTCCCCCTCGGTGTCCTTGAGGTAGACGACCCAGCCGTCGCCCACCACGTCGCCCACGAGCGGCACGCGCGGCGCCAGCCACCACCACAGCACCCCGAGGAGCACCCCGCCGAGCGCCACCGCCACCGCGATCACGGTGGCCTCCCGCACTTCCTTCTTCATCGCAGGGCCGTCCTGTCCGTACCAGCCGTGTCCCCCGGCGTGCTCCGCGGCCCCGTCCTTCCGGGACGCGGCGGCCACGGGCCCGGCGGACGGCCGCTGCCCCGCGTCGTGCGGGGAACGCTCGTGCGGGGGCGGTGGTGGTGTCAGAGGTGCGCTCACCCTGACATCGTGCCAGGCCCGGTGGTGCGGCGCGTCACCGGACGGCGGCCCTGCGGTACGCCCAGGTCGCCACGGCCAGCGAGATCACGCCGACGCCCCCGCACACGGCGAGGTCGGCGAGCACGCGCGCCCAGTCGGGGTGCGGGCCGAAGGTCCGCGCGAAGGCCTCCACGCCGTACGTCGACGGCAGCAGGTCCCGCGCCAGGCGCACCGCCTGCGGCATCCGCTCCGCCGGCAGCACGCCCAGCAGCAGCGCCGCCGACATGCCCAGCTGGCCGAGCAGCGTCGCCAGCTCCGGCCGCGGCGCGAGCAGGCCCAGGGCCGCGCCCAGTCCGGCGAGCGCGGCCCCGGCGAGCGGGATCACGGCGGCGAGCACCCACAGGTGCGCCAGGGGCAGACCGAACAGGACGCACCCGAGGACGGCGGTCACGACGGTCCCCGGGACGGTGAACGAGGCGTACGCGCCGGCCGCGCCCAGGACCACCGCCGCGGGCGGCACGGGCAGGGTGGCGTAGTGGTCGAGTCCGCCGCTGGCCCGCAGCTGGCCGAAGTACTGCGCGAGGAGGTTCAGCGCCACGAAGGCCACGACCAGGACCGACGAGCCGGCGACCACGGCCTGCGCCTCGCCGCCGCCGTCCACCACCCCGCGCATCAGGATCATGATCCCGACCGACTGGAAGGTGGCCACGAACAGCAGCGGGATCCTCGCCACCCGTGCCCGGGACAGCTGCGCCCGGTACACGGCCGCCAGGGACGGCCACAGCCGCGCCCGGGGACCGAGCTCGGCCGGTTCCGGCGCGCCCCCCTCCACGGCCGGGGCGCCGCCCGGCAGGACATCGGCGGGTACGGCCCTCACGTCGTGCTGCTCCCCTTCACTCGGAGGTCCGCTCGGAGGTCCACTCGCGGGTCCGCCCGGACCCGCTCCGGCAGTCGTCCCGTTCCGTACGGATGACGCGGCCCGTGCGCTCATGCCTTCACCAGTCCCTGCCGTACGGCGCCGCCCAGCGCCAGGTACACGTCCTCCAGGCTGGGGGTGGCCAGCGTGAAGTCGTCCAGGGCCGCGAAGGCGGCCCCGCCGGTGACGGTGGCGACGACCGTACGGGCCTCCTCCGGGGCCAGCCGCAGGGTCCAGCGGCGGCCCGACTCGACGGCCCGGTCGCGCAGCGCGGCGACCTCGGGCACGTGCAGCGGCGCCGCCTCGCGCCACACCAGCTCGACCCGGACCTCGTCCGCGACCCGCTCCTTCAGCCCGGTGGGGCTGTCGCAGGCGATGACCCGGCCCCGGTCCAGGACGGCGACCCGGTCCAGGACGGTCTCGGCCTCGATGACGTTGTGGGTGACCAGCAGCACGGTCGTGCCGCGCTCGGCCCGGCGCCGGTCGACGGCCGACCACACCGCGCGCCGCGCCACCGGGTCCATGCCGGTGGTGGGCTCGTCCAGCACGAGCAGGGGCCGCTCCCCCACCAGCGCGGCGGCGAAGCAGGCCAGCCGGCGCTGGCCGCCGGACAGCTTCCGCAGGGGGCGCCCGGCGATCGGGGTGAGCCCCAGCTCCTCCAGCACGGCGTCCCGTTCGGCCCGCGCCCGGCGCACGTCGAGCCCGCGCAGCCGGCCGGTGGTCTCGGCGGCGAGGGACACGGTCAGTTCGTCGAGGGCGGTGGACTCCTGCCCGAGGTAGGCCAGGATGCGCGAGGCCCGCTCGGGGTGGCGCACGATGTCGTGGCCGAGGATCTCCACGCTGCCCCGGTCGGGCCGCATCAGCCCGGTCAGCTGGCGCACGAGGGTGGACTTGCCGGCCCCGTTCGGTCCGAGCAGTCCGAAGATCTCCCCGCCCCGGACGTCGAGCCGCACGTCGTCGGTGGCCCGGACCTCGGGCGCGGCCGGCCTTCCGCGCCGTCCGCGCGTCGCCGGGTAGGTCTTGGACAGTCCGCGCACCGCGCACACGACGTCACCACCGTGCCGGAATGCCTCTGCCGCGCGCGTACTCACAAGGGACGAGCCTACGGGGTGGGCGGCCCCGCCCCGCCCTCGGGTCGCTCTCGTGCCGCGCGTGCCCCCGCCGCGGGGTCGCCCTCCGCGGACGCGGTCGCCCGGGGCGCGCCCCGGGCCGGGCGGGCGGGTGCGCTGCGGCCGGCCCCGCGGACCGAAGCGCCGGGCGGCTCCGGGCGGCCCTCCGCGGTGAGCCCGGGGCATCCGGCGAGCGGGCCGGCCGGTGCCGCTCACTCCCCGGCGGCCGCCCCCCGCTCCGTGCCCGTGCGGACGTCGATCTCCCGCCAGAAGCCCGCCCGGATGGCGTACCGGTCGCGCTCGTCGATCTGGTCGTCCTTGTGGGCGAGGAGCCCGAAGCGGGCGGCGTAGCGCAGCAGCTCGCCGTCGATGCGGTGCGGGATGCGGGGGTACATGACGGACAGCTTCTGGAGGTGGCCCTGGTCGCCGAGCCGCTCCACCCAGCGGCGGGCGAAGACCTGCCCCACCTCGAAGGGGTCGCCGCCGACGGTGGTGATGTCCTCCTCGCGGTCGGCCCACCGCTGCTCGGCCGTGGTCAGCTGGGCGAGCGTCGGCATGGAGGCGGCCTCGGGGGACTCGGCGGCGGGACGGTCGACCCAGCCCTTGTCGGAGGACCAGCGCAGGGTGGCCGAGGCCGGCTGCTGGGGGGCCTGGGCGCCGGGGCCGCGCAGGGCGGCCAGGTCCTTGGGGGTGGGCACGCCCCTGGCCGCGGGCGGCCGCTCCGCGCTGCCGTTCTGCGCGGCGGCCGGGTGCCGCGGCTCCTGCGCGGTCCGCTCGGCCGCCGCGGCGAGCGCGGACTCCGGCAGCGGGGCGGAGAGGATCGCGGCGATCTCGGGCCGCGGCACGGGCGGCGGGGCGCACACCCCGGTGGCCTCCTTGGCGCGTACGGCCCGGGTGATCCACGCGCGGTCCAGCACCCGGCGCTCGTCGGCCTCGGCGACCAGGTCCTCGGACTGGTTGTAGTCGCCGTCGGCGGCCTGCACGGCCCACAGGTGGACGGCGACGCCGTGCTCCTTGGCGGCCATCATGCCGGGCAGCAGGTCGCCGTCGCCGGTGACCAGGACGATGTCGGAGCAGGCCCGGTTGCGGGCCAGTTCGGTCAGCTCGGCGTGCATCGCGGCGTCGACGCCCTTCTGGGCCCAGCGGCCGTCACTGCGGGTCAACGCCCCGAGCCGGACGGTGACCCGGGGCATCACGCGCAGCCTGCGGTGCTCGGGCTGCGGGACGCGGTCGGGGGCGCCGTCGAACCAGTAGATGCGCAACAGGGGCTGCCGCGTGTCGGATTCGGCGCGTTCGCGCAGCCCCTGGATGAGGGCCGCGTGGTCGACGGTGATGCGGGACCGCGAGGGTTCCCCGGCGAGGAGACTGGCGGCGGCCCCCAGCAGATACCCGGCGTCCACCAGGACGATGCAGCGGTCCACGCGATCCACCCTCTTTCCGGGAGGTTTGCTTCGGGCTTGTTTCGAGTCTGCCCGACCACGCCGGGGTTAACGGCCCGAACTCGATCTTCGGCGTGGCGTTTTCCCGCCTTCCACCCCGACCACCTCGGTCACGCACGGTGATTGTCCGGCATGCGATCGTGGTCGGGCTGTGTGAATCTGAAGGCGGCCCTGGCCCCTAGATCCCCCACAGGAGGCATCACCATGGCCAAGAACAAGAACCGTGACCGTAAGCAGCCGCAGGCCGAGCGCGCCCGACGGGCGCCGCAGTCGGCCGCGATGGAGACGCCGGACGAGCAGCGCACCACGGAGGCCGTGCCCGGCGAGGCCGGCCGGGGCAAGGGCCGGCAGAAGCGCTTCGGCCACAACTGACCTCCCCGTGAAGGATCGTTGAGATCCGCACGCGTGTGAAGAGGGGCGCACCCGCCGTCGCCGCCGGGTGCGCCCCTTCCACGCGTCCGGTGCGCGCGGCCGCTCGCTCAGCCCGCCAGGCAGGAGGGCCCGAGCAGGACCTTCAGGTCGCCGAAGAGGGCCGGGTCCGGCTTGACCCGGTGCCGGTCCAGGCGCAGCACCGTCGTCTTCGTCGGCCCCTGCAGTTTGATGCGGACCTCGCTGTCGCCCTTGTGGTGGGTGAGGATCTCGCCGAGCCGGCTGACCATCGGCGGGGTCACGCGCGTCGCCGGGATGGTGAGGACGACGGGCGCGTTGGCGCCCGCGGTGGACAGGTCGGGGACCATCAGCTCCATCGCCACCAGGCGCGGCACGTCCTCCCGCTTGTCGAGGCGGCCCTTGACGAACACCACGGCGTCCTCGACCAGTTGCGTCGACACCAGCTGGTAGGTCGCCGGGAAGAACATGCACTCGATGGAGCCCGCGAGGTCCTCCACCGTGGCGATCGCCCAGGCGTTGCCCTGCTTGGTCATCTTGCGCTGCAGGCCCGAGATGATGCCGCCGATGGTGACCACCGCGCCGTCGCCGAAGTCGCCGCCGGTGAGCTGGGAGATGCCCGCGTCGGCCTTGTCGGACAGCACGTGCTCCAGGCCGAACAGCGGGTGGTCGGAGACGTAGAGACCGAGCATCTCCCGCTCCTGGGCGAGCAGGTAGGTCTTGTCCCACTCCTCGTCGGTGAACTGCACGTCGAGACCGAAGCCGGGCTCGCCGGCCTCCTCCTCGCCCATGCCGCCGAAGAGGTCGAACTGCCCCTCGGCCTCCTTGCGCTTCACCGCGACCACGTTGTCGATCATCGGCTCGTACTGGGCGGTGAGGCCCTTGCGGGTGTGGCCCATGGAGTCGAAGGCGCCCGCCTTGATCAGCGACTCCGTGGTGCGCTTGTTGCAGACGACCGCGTCGACCTTGTCGAGGTAGTCCGGGAAGGACGTGTACTTCCCCTTGGCCTTGCGGCACTTGATGATCGACTCGACGACGTTGGTGCCGACGTTGCGCACCGCCGACAGGCCGAAGAGGATCACGTCGTCGCCCTGCGCGGCGAAGTTGGCCTCGGACTCGTTGACGTTGGGCGGGAGGACCCTGATGCCCATGCGGCGGCACTCGTTGAGGTAGACGGCCGACTTGTCCTTGTCGTCCTTGACCGAGGTGAGCAGCGCCGCCATGTACTCGGCGGGGTGGTTCGCCTTGAGGTAGGCGGTCCAGTACGACACCAGTCCGTACGCGGCGGAGTGCGCCTTGTTGAAGGCGTAGCCGGCGAAGGGCACCAGCACGTCCCACAGCGCCTGGATGGCCTCGTCGCTGTAGCCGTTCTTGCGGGCGCCGGCCTGGAAGATGACGAAGTTCTTCTCCAGCTCCTCCGGCTTCTTCTTGCCCATCACGCGGCGGAGGATGTCGGCCTCGCCGAGCGAGTAGCCGGCGATGATCTGGGCGGCCTTCTGCACCTGCTCCTGGTAGACGATCAGGCCGTAGGTGACGTCCAGGACCTCCTTGAGCGGCTCCTCCAGCTCGGGGTGGATGGGCGTGATCTCCTGCTGGCCGTTCTTGCGCAGGGCGTAGTTGGTGTGCGAGTTCATGCCCATCGGGCCCGGCCGGTACAGGGCGGAGACGGCGGAGATGTCCTCGAAGTTGTCCGGCTTCATCAGCCGGAGCAGGGAGCGCATCGGGCCGCCGTCGAACTGGAACACGCCGAGGGTGTCGCCGCGCTGGAGGAGCTCGAAGGTCGTGGGGTCGTCGAGCGGGAGGCTCAACAGGTCGATGTCGATCCCCTTGTTGGCCTTCACCATCTTGACGGCGTCGTCCATGATGGTCAGGTTGCGCAGGCCCAGGAAGTCCATCTTCAGCAGGCCGAGCGACTCGCAGCTCGGGTAGTCCCACTGCGTGATGGTGACGCCGTCGGTGTGCCTGACCCAGACCGGGACGTGGTCGGTGATGGTCTCGCTGGACATGATCACGCCGGCCGCGTGCACGCCCATCTGCCGCACCAGGCCCTCGACGCCCTTGGCGGTGTCGATGACCTTCTTCACGTCCGGTTCGTTCTCGTACATCGCCCGGACCTCGCCCGCCTCCGAGTAGCGGGGGTGGCTGGGGTCGGTGATGCCGGACAGCGGGATGCCCTTGCCGAGGACGTCGGCGGGCATGGCCTTGGTGATGCGGTCGCCCATCGCGTACGGGTAGCCCAGCACGCGCGCGGAGTCCTTGATCGCGTTCTTGGCCTTGATGGTGCCGTAGGTGCCGATCATGGCGACCTTGTCGGCGCCGTACTTCTCCGTCACGTACCGGATCACCTCGACGCGCCGGCGCTCGTCGAAGTCGATGTCGACGTCGGGCATCGAGATGCGCTCGGGGTTGAGGAACCGCTCGAAGATCAGGCCGTGCGGGATCGGGTCGAGGTCGGTGATGCCGAGGGCGTAGGCGACGATCGAGCCGGCCGCGGACCCCCGGCCGGGGCCGACCGCGATGCCCTGCTTCTTGGCCCACATGATGAAGTCGGCGACCACGAGGAAGTACCCGGGGAAGCCCATCGAGATGATGGTGTCCATCTCGTACTCGACCTGCTTCATGCGGTCGTCCGGGATGCCGCCGGGGAAGCGGCGGTGCATGCCCCGCATGACCTCCTCGCGGAACCAGCTGACCTCGGTGTACCCCTCCGGGATGTCGAACTTCGGCATCAGGTCGCGCTTCTCGAACATGCCCGTGGTGTCGACCATCTCGGCGATCAGCCGGGTGTTGTCGCAGCCCTGCTGCCAGGCGTCCGAGGAGTCGATGGCGTACATCTCCTCGGTGGACTTGAGGTAGTAGCCGGTGCCGTCGAACTTGAAGCGGTCGGGGTCGGAGAGGTTCTTGCCGGTCTGGATGCACAGCAGCGCGTCGTGCGCGGTCGCCTCGTGCGCGTACGTGTAGTGCGAGTCGTTGGTGACCAGGGGCGGGATGCCGAGCTTCCGCCCGATCTCCAGCAGGCCGTCGCGGACCCGGTGCTCGATGTCGATGCCGTGGTCCATCAGCTCCAGGAAGTAGCGGTCCTTGCCGAAGATGTCCTGGTAGTCGGCGGCCGCCTTGAGGGCCTCGTCGAAGTGGCCGAGGCGCAGCCGCGTCTGCACCTCGCCCGAGGGGCAGCCGGTGGAGGCGACGATGCCCTCCGACCACTTGGCGATGGTCTCCTTGTCCATCCGGGGCCACTTCTGCAGCCAGCCCTCGGCGTAGGCGTCGGAGGAGAGGCGGAAGAGGTTGTGCAGGCCGGTGCTGTTCACCGCCCACATGGTCTTGTGCGTGTAACCGCCCGAGCCGGAGACGTCGTCCCGCTTCTGGTGCGGCTGGCCCCAGAGGATCTTGCGCTTGTTGCGCCGCGACTCGGGGGCGACGTACGCCTCGATCCCGATGATCGGGGTGACCCCGGCCTTCTGCGCGGAGTGGAAGAAGTCGTACGCCCCGTGCAGGTTGCCGTGGTCGGACATGGCGATGTGCGTCATGCCCATCTCGTTGCAGGCGTCGAACATGTCCTTCAGCCGCGCGGCACCGTCCAGCAGCGAGTACTGGGTGTGGACGTGCAGGTGCGTGAACGGCGGCTTCGACACGGTGCGGCCTCCAAGGAGAACTATCGGCGACGGGCTGCGGACAGTCCGGTGGACAGCGTCGAAGTCTATGCCCCGGCACTGACACCTCGAGGACGTCCCGGCGTACCTTCGGACGAGGCGCGGGCACTCCCGCGCCCCCTTGCACGTTAGCCGGGGGACGGGCCAGCCGTCCCGAGACGTCCCGCACCAGGAGGCACCCAGCGATGTCGGTCCCGCAGCTCGACGACGAGCACCGCGGTGAGGAGATCCTCGCCGTCCTCGACACCGCCTTCGGTGAGCTCCTGGCCGCCGACCCGGCCGCGTTCCGCGTGAAGTTCCGGAAGATGGCGGCCTCGGCGTTCGCCTTCTACCGGGGGACGGCGTGCCTCTTCTACCACGACCTGGACGCGGAGGACGCCGGTCGGGGCGGTGGGGGGACGTGCAGCGGCCCGTACCTGGACGACCGGACCTCCCGGGTGTGGATCCACGGCGACCTGCACGCGGAGAACTTCGGCACCTACATGGACTCCAACGGCCGCCTGGTGTTCAACGTCAACGACTTCGACGAGGCCTACGTCGGCCCCTTCACCTGGGACCTCAAGCGCTTCGCGGCCTCCATGGCGCTGATCGGCTACGCGAAGGCGCTCAGTGACGAGCAGATCACCGAACTGGTGCGGATCTACGCGGGCGCCTACCGCGAGCGGATCCGCGCGCTGGCCACGGGCGCGAAGGACGACGAGGTGCCGCCGTTCACGCTGGACACCGCCCAGGGGCCGCTGCTGGACGCGCTGCGCGACGCCCGCTCCCTGACCCGGTTCGGACTGCTGGAGTCGATGACCGAGATCCGCGACTTCGAACGCCGCTTCGCCCCCGGCGGCGGCGCGGTCGAGCTGGACGCCGCCACCCGCTACAAGGTGCTCGCCGCCTTCGACGGCTACCTGGAGACGCTGCCGGACTCCTCCCTGGCCCGCCCGGACTCCTACCGCGTGAAGGACGTCGTGGGCCGCCGCGGCATCGGCATCGGGTCGGCCGGGCTGCCGTCGTACAACATCCTCCTGGAGGGCCACAGCGACGCCCTGGAGAACGACGTCGTGATCTACGTCAAGCAGGCCCAGACGCCGGCCGTCTCCCGGCACATCCCCGACCGGGCCATCCGCGACTACTTCCTCCACGAGGGCCACCGCACGGTGATCTCCCAGCGCGCCCTCCAGGCGCACGCCGACCCGTGGCTGGGCTGGACCGAGCTGGACGGCGCGGGCCAGCTGGTCGCCGAGGTCTCGCCGTACGCCGTGGACCTGGACTGGAGCGACATCGACGACCCCGAGGAGATCGCCCAGGTGGTCGCCGACCTCGGCCGGGCCACGGCCGCGATGCACGCGGCGGCGGACGACACCTCCGGCGAGTCCCTGGTGCCGTTCTCCACCGAGCGGGCCATCGACGCGGTGATCGCGGCCGACGAGGAGGGCCTCGCGCCGCTGCTGGTCGACTTCGCGCACGACTACGGCGCACGCGCGCGCCGCGACCACCAGATCTTCCTGGACCTGTTCCGCAACGGCAGGATCCCCGGACTGTGACCCTCCCCCCGCCCGCCGGGACCCTTTAGGGACCCCTTACCGGAACACGTGACAGACTTTCCTCCGCCATGGACATATCCGGAACCCCGCTCAGAGCCGTCCGCGCGGCGCTGTTCACGGCAGTGACCGTGACCCTCAGCGCCGCGTCGCACGTGCTGCTGTCCGGGGCCCCGCTGCCGCTGAACACGGTGACCGCGATCGCCGCCGCCGTGTTCCTCCTGGCGTACGCCCTGGCGGGGCGGGAGCGCTCCTTCGGGCGGATCGCCGCCCTGCTGATCCCGCTGGAGCTGGCCGCCGACACCGTCTTCACCACCGGCCAGCACGTCTGCTACGGCCGGATGGGCGGGCCCGTGGCGGGTCCGCTGCGCTCCGTCGGCTTCGACGTGCTGTGCGGCGACGGCACCAGTGTGGGCGCCCCGCTCGCCCGGGTGACCGGCACCGCCGCCGAGGGCGGCGACCGGCTGGCGGTCCTGCTCGCCCACTCCGGCCCGGCCACCGCCTGGCTGCTGCTCGGCGCGCACATCGGCGTCGGCCTGTTCGCCGCCGCCTGGCTGCGCCGCGGCGAGCGGGCGCTGGCCCAGCTGCTCGGCGCGGTGGCGGCCACCGCCTCGACGGCGGTCCGGCCGCTGATGTTCGCGGTCGCGGCGGCCGCGGGCCGCCCGGCCCCGGAGGTCCGCCGGCCCGTCCCGCCGGTCCGCGAGGCCGCCACGGCCCGGACCCGGCTCCTCGTGCACTCCCTGGGACGGCGCGGACCGCCGTGCTCCGCCGCCCTCGCCTGAGGCGGTCCCCCGCCCCGGCACCGGCGGCGCCCCCGAACACGAGCGGTCCCCCATCCGTATCCCGTACACGCACGATCGTGTACGTCCCCCGTGGAGAACATCACCATGAGCAAGCGGAACAGCCAGGCGGCGAAGACGGCGGCCCGGGAGCGCCTGCGCGCGGAGCGCGAGCGCCAGGCCAAGAGGGCCAAGGTCAAGCGGCAGGTCATCGTCGCCTGTTCGGTCGTGGGCGTCCTGGCCGCGGCCGGCGGCATCGGCTACGCGGTCGTCCAGGCCAACAAGCCCGGTCACTGGGAGGCCGCGAAGGACGCCGAGCTCGTCAAGCCGGCCAACAGCAGCGGCGAGAACGGCACGACCGTCGTCATCGGCAAGCCCGGGGCGAAGAAGACCCTGGAGCTCTACGAGGACCCGCGCTGCCCGGTCTGCGCCACGTTCGAGCAGAACGTCGGCGAGACGATCGAGAAGGACGTCGAGGACGGCAAGTACAAGATCCGTTTCATCGGCGCCACGTTCCTCGACAACGGCCTGACCGGCGAGGGCTCCAAGAACGCCCTGAGTGCCCTGGGTGCCGCGCTGAACGTCGGGCCCGAGGCGTTCCTCGCCTACAAGTCCGCGCTCTACTCGGCCGAGTTCCACCCCCAGGAGAGCGAGGACAAGTTCAAGGACGACGCGTACCTGATCGAGGTCGCGAACTCGGTCGACGCCCTGAAGAACAACAAGGAGTTCCAGAAGGACGTCGAGGACGGCACCTACGACCGGTGGGCGCTGGAGATGTCCGAGACCTTCGACAAGAGCGACGTGCGGGGCACGCCGACCCTGAAGATGGACGGCAAGAAGGTCACCGGTTCCGACGGCCAGAACACCCCCATGACGGCGGAGGAGTTCAAGACGGCGATCGACAAGGCCCTCAAGGCCTGAACACCGGCCGGCCGGCCGGGCGTTGAAGAGCGGGCGAACTTTGGCGAGTTCGCCCGCTCTCGCGTGTACCTGTCAGTAACCTGATCGGCTGTGACCAGTCGACACAGATCATCCGAGAGCGCCGCCCCCGCCCCCGCGGACCCCTGCGCCCCCGCCCCGCTCCCCCCGCGCCGCCGTACGGTCGTCAAGGCGGCCGCCGCCACCGCGGTGCTGGCCGGACCGCTCGCCGCGTCCCTGCCCGCCCGGGCGGCGGCGCAGGCCCCCGCCTTCCTGCACGGCGTGGCCTCCGGCGACCCGCTGCCGGACGGCGTCCTGCTGTGGACCCGCGTGACCCCGGTGCCGGAGGCGATACCCGGCTCCGGGCTCGGCCCGGACACCGAGGTGAGCTGGACCGTCGCCCGGGACAAGGCGTTCACCGACGTCGTCGCCCGGGGCACGGTGCTCGCCACCGCCGCCTCCGACCACACCGTCAAGGCGGACATCCGCGGCCTGCGGCCGGCCACCGACTACTGGTTCCGCTTCTCCGCCGGGGGCACCGACTCCCCCGTCGCCCGCACCCGCACCGCCCCGGCCGCCGACGCCGCCGTGACCGGACTGCGCTTCGGCGTGGTCTCCTGCTCCAACTGGGAGGCCGGCCGCTTCTCCGCGTACCGCCACCTCGCGGCCCGGGGCGACCTGGACGCCTGGCTGCACCTGGGCGACTACCTCTACGAGTACGGCACCGGCGAGTACGGCGCCCGCGGCAGGACGGTGCGCCCGCACGCGCCCGCCCACGAGATCGTCACCCTCGCCGACTACCGCCTGCGGCACGCGACGTACAAGACCGACCCCGACCTGCAGGCCCTGCACCACCGGGCGCCGGTCGTCGCGATCTGGGACGACCACGAGTTCGCCAACGACGCCTGGTCGGGCGGCGCCGAGAACCACACCGAGGGCGCCGAGGGCACCTGGGCCGCGCGCCGGGCCGCCGCCCAGCAGGCCTACTTCGAGTGGATGCCGGTGCGTCCCGCGCTCGCCGGCACCACCTACCGCCGGCTGCGCTTCGGCAGGCTCGCCGACCTCTCCCTGCTGGACCTGCGCTCCTTCCGCTCCCAGCAGGTCCCGCTCGGCGACGGCGGGGTCGACGACCCGGACCGCACGCTCACCGGCCGCGCCCAACTGGACTGGCTGAAGGCGGGGCTGACGGCGTCCGACACCACCTGGCGGCTGGTCGGCACCTCGGTGATGATCTCGCCGTTCGCGATCGGCTCCCTGCCGGCGAGCCTGCTGAAGCCGCTCGCCCGACTGCTCGGCCTGCCGCAGGAGGGCCTGGCGCTCAACACCGACCAGTGGGACGGCTACACCGACGACCGCCGCGAACTCCTCGCCCACCTGCGCGCGAACGCCGTCCGCAACACGGTCTTCCTCACCGGGGACATCCACATGGCGTGGGCCAACGACGTGCCGGTCGACGCCGGCACCTACCCGCTGTCGCCCTCGGCCGCCACGGAGTTCGTGGTCACCTCGGTCACCTCCGACAACCTCGACGACATCGTCAAGGCCCCCGAGGGCACCGTCTCCGCGGTCGCCGCGCCGCTGATCCGGGCCGCCAACCGGCACGTCCACTGGGTGGACACCGACCGCCACGGCTACGGCGTCCTGGACATCACCGCCGAGCGGGCGCAGATGGACTACTACGTCCTGTCCGACCGCACGGACCCGGCCGCCACGTCCGCCTGGGTGCGCTCCTACCGCACGCGCAACGGCACCCAGAAGGTGGAGCGCGTCCACGAACCGGTCTGACGCCGCTCCCGCCGGGAGATCAGTCCTCCAGCGAGCCGAGGAAGCCGAGCGCCACCCGCCAGGTGGCCTCGGCGGCCTCCTCGTCCCAGTCCGGCAGGTCGGGGTCGGTGTAGAGGTGGCCGGCCCCGGCGTACCGGTACACCTCGACGTCGGCCCCCGCCCGGCGCATCCGCAGGTACCAGGCGCTGAGCCAGTCGTCGGTCTCGAACGGGTCCGGCTCGGCGACGTGCAGCTGCACCGGCAGCTCGTCCACCGAGGCGTTCGGCGCGATGTCGGACGTGCCGTGCAGGAGCAGCAGCCCGCGGGCCTTGTCGTCGCCGAGGGCCAGCGTCTGGGCGACGGAGGCGCCGAAGGAGAACCCGGCGTACACCAGCCCCCGCTCCGAGTGGGGCGCGGCGGCCAGCACGGCCCGCTTCAGCAGCTCGTCCTTGCCGGTCTCCTCCTGGTGCGCCATGCCCTCCTCGACCGTGTCGAACGTACGGCCCTCGAAGAGGTCGGGCGTGAACACCCGGTGTCCGGCCGCGCGCAGCCGGTCGGCGGCCCGGTGCACCGCGGGTCCGAGCCCGTGGGTCGAGTGGAAGAGCATGATGTCCATGGGCCCATGGTGCCAGCCCGGTGTGACCGCGCCGGATCGAGGCACTACCCGCGAGGGGGCGGAAGTCACATGTTCGTGCCCGCCCCGGGCCGGTTAGGTTCGAGGGCATGGATGACGTGCTCCGCCCGCTGATCGTGGTCGGTGGCTCGGTCGCGCTCACGCTGCTGCTCGGCTGGGCCACCGACCTGCTGCTGCGCAAGGCCGACGAACGCCGCCACGAGACACCGCTGTGGGGGCTGCTCCGCCGCGCCCGCGTCCCGTACCAGCTGGTGCTGTGCGCGGCCCTGCTGAGAGGGTCCTACGTCGAGGCCCAGGTGTTCCCCGACCACCGGACCGGCATCGGCCGGCTGCTGACCCTGGTGCTGATCGGGTCGGCCGCCTGGCTGGTGATCCGGATCGCGGCCGCGGTCGTCGAGACCACCTACACGCGGTACGCCAACGCCCGCTACCACCGCGATCCGGCACGGGTCCGCCGGGTGCGCACCCAGGTGACGCTGATCCGGCGGGTGGTGTCGGCGATCGTCACGGTGGTGGCGGCGGCCTCGATGCTGCTGACCTTCCCGGCGATGCGGGCGGCCGGGGCCTCGCTGCTGGCCTCGGCCGGCATCCTCGGCATCGTCGCCGGTGTCGCCGCCCAGTCCACGCTGGGCAACATGTTCGCCGGGCTGCAGATCGCCTTCGGCGACATGGTGCGCATCGGGGACACGGTGGTGGTGGAGGGCGAGTGGGGCACGGTGGAGGAGATCACGCTGACCTTCCTGACCGTCCGCACCTGGGACGAGCGCCGGATCACCATGCCGGTGTCGTACTTCACGTCCAAGCCGTTCGAGAACTGGTCGCGCGGCACGCCGCAGATGACCGGCACCGTCTTCTGGCACCTCGACCACTCGGCCCCCCTCGAGGCGATGCGCGAGAGGCTCCGCGACATCCTGCGGGAGTGCCCGGCCTGGGACGGCCGCGCCTACAACCTGACCGTGACGGACACCACGCCCAGCACCATGGAGGTGCGGGCCCTGGTCACCGCCAAGGACGCGGACGATATATGGACGGTGCGGGTCACGGTCCGCGAGCAGATGATCCGCTGGCTGACCGAGAAGCACCCGTACGCCCTGCCCCGGGTCAACACGGCGGACGCGGCCCTGCCGCCGCGTCCCGACGGCCACCGCTCCGTCGGCCGCGTCCCGGCGGCCCGCGGGGTGCACAGTCACCCGGGGGAGCGGTGACCGCCCTTCAGTGACCGCGTTCGGCGCCGCCGTTGACCTGGATGATCTGCGAGGTGATGTGCCCGGCGCCCGGGGAGGCGAGCCAGTGCAGGGTCGCGGCGACGTCCCCGGGCGTCCCGGCCCGCCGGTCGGACGTCTCGGCGATCAGCCGGGCCCGCCGCTCCTCGTCGAGGCCGTCGCCGAAGAAGGCGGTGTCCTCGATGTAGCCGGGCGCCACCACGTTCACGGTGATGCCGTGCGGGCCCATCTTCCGGGCGAGGTCGTGGGCGTAGGGGTGCAGCCCCGCCTTGGCCGCCGCGTACGCCACCTGCCCGGACCCCCGGTACGCGGCGATGGAGCTGAGGAACAGCACCCGCCCGCCGGGTTCGGCGAGCCGTTCCCGCAGGGCCTCGGTGAGCAGGACGGCGGTCAGCAGGTTGAGCCGGAAGTTGACCGTCCAGTGGCGGGCGAGGGCGTCGAGCGGGTCGTCGCCGCCGCCGGCCGGGGGCTCGAGGAGCCCGTTGCCCCCGGCGCTGTGCACGAGGACGTCCACGGCCCCGAACTCCCGCCCCACGAAGCGGGCGACGCCCCGCACGGCCTCGGGGTCGGTCAGGTCGGCGGCGTACGTCAGCGCCCCCGGCACCGCGGCCCGCTCCAGCACGTCCCCGCGTCGCCCGAGCAGCAGCACGCGGTCCCCGTCGGCGGCGAAGACACGCGCGGTGGCCAGCCCGATTCCCGTACCGCCCCCACTGATCACAACGTTCCGAGTCATGCCCCGACCCTACGGACAGAACACCGCCGCCGGCGGCGACCCGGCGCGGGGCGCCCGCTTCTCCACCGACGGGAGCAGGCGGCGCGCCGGCGGGAGGCCCCCGCGGGCGCTCACCTCAGGCTCCGCACGTCCAGATGGCGCAGCACCCGGTCCACCACCTCCGGGTCCGCCCCCGCCTCGCTCCGCGCCGCCAGCACCTCGTGCCGCGCGGCGCTCAGCATCTCCCCCTCGATCCGCCGCATCCGCTTCAGCCGCCGTGCCCGCTGCCGGTACGCCTCCCGCCGCTCGTCCTCGGCCATCTCCGGGCTGATCCGCACCCCGATGTCGAACGACCGGCGCAGCATCTGCTCGGACAGCTCCTCCGGCAGGTCCTCGACCTCCTCGATCTCCCGCAGCCGCCGTTTCGCCGCCTTCGCCGCCCGCACCGCCAGCCGGCGCTCGAACTCCTTCTCGCGCTCGGTGTCGCCCCGCACCCCCAGCCGGTTCACCAGCCGCGTCAGGGTCAGCCCCTGCACCAGCAGCGTCGCCAGCACCACGCCGAACGCGATGAAGACGATCTCGCCCCGGGCGGGGAAGGGGTCCCCGGCGTCGGTCTCCAGCGGGATGGCGAGGGCCAGGGCGACGGAGGCCACCCCGCGCATCCCCGACCACCACATCACCACGGTCTCGCGCCAGCTCACCGGGATCTCCTCGCCGACGTCCCGGGCGGTGTGCAGCCGCTTCGTCAGCCAGGTCGCCGGCAGCAGCCACGCCAGCCGGACCAGGACGACCACGCCCACGACCGCCGCCGCCCAGGTGAGCAGCTCGCCCCAGTGCCCGGCCGCGGTCGCGACCGCGTTGTGCAGTTCGAGGCCGACCAGCCCGAACGCGACGCCGGTGACGAGCGTGTCCACGATGTCCCAGAAGGTGTGCCCGGCGAGCCGGGCCATGACGTCGTCGGCGTCGGTGGCGTACTCCACCAGGAACAGCGCGGTGGTGAGCACCCCGAGCACGCCCGAGCCGTGCAGCTCCTCGGCCAGGACGTAGGCGGCGAACGGCACCAGCAGGGTCAGGGCGACCCGCAGGGTCGGGTCGCCGAGCAGGTTCATCAGCTTGTCGGTGCCCCAGCCGAGCGCGAGTCCGACCGCGACCGCCACCACGGCCGACAGCACCAGGTCGAGACCGGCCCGCCAGGGCGAGAAGGTGCCGCTGACGGCGGCGGCGATCGCCACGTGGTACAGGACGATGGCCGTCACGTCGTTGAACAGCCCTTCGCCCTCCAGGATCGACACCAGCCGGCGCGGCAGCCCCAGCTTCCCGGCGACGGCGGTCGCCGCGACCGGGTCGGGCGGGGCGACCAGGGCGCCGAGGGCGACGGCGGCGGCCAGCGGCAGCCCCGGCACGATCGCGTGGGCGACGACGGCCACGCACAGGGTGGTGACGAACACCAGCGCCACGGCCAGCAGGAGGATCGGTCTGACGTTCGCCGCGAACTGGCGCCAGGAGGTCCGGCGCACGGCGGCGTAGAGCAGGGGCGGCAGCAGCAGCGGCAGGATCAGTTCCGGCGGGACGTCGACGTTCGGGACGAACTCCAGCAGCGCCAGGACGATCCCGAAGACCGTCATCAGCACCGGTGCCGGCAGCCCCAGCCGTTCCCCGACCGGAACGCTCACCACGGTCCCGAGCAACAGGACGAACAGCAGGGCCAACTGATCCACGGTCGGTGCTCCCGGGAGGTCGACGATCGGTCGGCGGGCTCCCAGCCTGCCATGCCGCCGCCCGCACCCGGGCCGGTGACGGTTCCGGTTACAGCGCGCGCCGCATGGCCCGGTGCGGTATCCCCGCGTCCGGGAACTCGGGCCCGTACGCCGTGTACCCCAGCCGTTCGTAAAAACCCAGGGCGTGGGTCTGCGCGTGCAGGTCGACGGCGGTGAGGCCGCGGGCGCGGGCCGCTTCCTCGACGGCCCGCACCAGTGCCGCCCCGACCCCGAGCCCGCGGGCCTCCCGGGTCACCGCGAGCCGCCCGAGGGACCCGACCTCCGGGTCGCCGCCGTTCTTCGCCGCGGCGGCCCCGCCGTGCAGCAGCCGTCCGGTGCCGAGCGGCACGCCGTCCTCCCGGACCGCCAGCACGTGCACGGCGCCGGCGTCGTACGCGTCGTACTCGATGTCCTCGGGGACGCCCTGCTCGGCGACGAAGACCTCCTTGCGCACCGCGAAGCAGGCCTCCCGGTCGGCGGGCTGCACCGCTTCCCGGACCACGTAGGAGGGGGTCGGGGGGGTCATGCGTACGTCTCCTCCCGGACCTGGTCCAGCGCCCTGCGCAGGTCCTCCGGGTAGTCGCTGGAGTACTCCACCCACCGGCCGTCCCCGGGGTGCTCGAAGCCGAGGCGCACCGCGTGCAGCCACTGGCGGGTGAGGCGGAGCCGCTTGGCGAGCGTGGGGTCGGCGCCGTAGGTCAGGTCGCCGACGCAGGGGTGCCGGTGGGCGGCCATGTGGACGCGGATCTGGTGGGTGCGGCCGGTCTCCAGCTTGACGTCGAGGAGGGAGGCGGCGCGGAAGGCCTCGATGAGGTCGTAGTGCGTGACGGAGGGCTTGCCGTCGGCGGTGACCGCCCACTTGTAGTCGTGGTTCGGGTGGCGGCCGATGGGGGCGTCGATGGTGCCGCTGGTGGGGTCGGGGTGGCCCTGGACGAGCGTGTGGTAGCGCTTGTCGACCGTGCGCTCCTTGAACTGGCGCTTCAGCGAGGTGTACGCGTGCTCGGACTTGGCGACCACCATCAGACCGGAGGTGCCGACGTCGAGGCGGTGCACGATGCCCTGGCGCTCGGCGGCGCCGGAGGTCGAGACGCGGTACCCGGCGGCGGCGAGGCCGCCGATCACGGTCGGACCGGTCCAGCCCGGCGAGGGGTGGGCGGCGACCCCGACCGGCTTGGCGATCACGACCACGTCGTCGTCGTCGTGGACGATCTCCATGCCCTCCACCGGCTCGGCGACGACCCGCACCGGCGCGGGCGCCTGCGGCATCTCCACCTCGAGCCAGGCGCCGCCGCTGACCCGCTCGGACTTGCCGACCACCGACCCGTCGACCGTGACCTTCCCCGCGGCGGCGAGCTCGGCCGCCTTGGTGCGGGAGAAGCCGAACATGCGGGAGATGGCGGCGTCGACGCGCTCGCCCTCCAGGCCGTCGGGCACGGGCAGGGTGCGGATCTCGGGAATCGTGCTCACCCGTCGAGTATGCCGGACGGGGCCGGCGGCCCCGTACGCGCGTTCAGCTCTCAGTCCTTGTGGACGGTCCCGTCGGGGTCGAGCCCCCGGAACGACAGCAGCACGATCAGGACGCCGCCGCACACGATGGCCGAGTCGGCCAGGTTGAACACGGCGAAGCCCTTGGGCGCGATGAAGTCGACGACCGCGCCCTGGAAGACGCCCGGGGAGCGGAAGATCCGGTCGGTGAGGTTGCCGAGGGCGCCGCCGAGCAGCAGGCCGAGCGCGATCGCCCAGGGCAGGCTGTAGAGCTTGCGGGCGAGGCGGACGATCACGACGATCACGGCCGCCGCGATCACCGTGAAGATCACGGTGAAGGCCTCGCCGAAGCCGAAGGCCGCACCCGCGTTGCGGATCGCCTCGAACCTCAGCCAGTCCCCGATGATCTCGACGGGCTCGTGGTGCTCCAGTTCGGCGACCACGATCATCTTGCTGATCAGGTCGAGGGCGTAGGCGAAGGCGGCGACGGCGAACAGCACGGCGACGCGCCGCCTGCCGCGGGGCCGCCCGGTCCCCGCCGCCCCCTCGGCGCCGGAGGGGCCGGGCGTGCCGTCGGGGGCGCCGCCCTCCCGGGCACCGGCGGGGGCGCCGTCCGCGGGGGCGCCGTCCCGCTCCCGCCCGTCCCGGCCCGCGCCCGGGGTGTCCGGCGTACCGATGATGCGCTCCGCCTCTGCCACGTGAGTCCCTCGACCTAGGTGCCTGACTGAGGACGAGGGTACGGCACGCCCCGCACGGCCCCCGCGCCCAGGCGGCGTACGGCGGTGGTCAGGAGCGGCGCTCCTGCTTCTGCTTGCACTCGACGCACAGGGTGGCCCGGGGAAAGGCCTGCATGCGGGCCTTCCCGATGGGGTTGCCGCAGTTCTCGCACAGGCCGTAGGTACCGGCGTCCAGACGCTGCAGGGCCCGCTCGGACTGGGTGAGCATCTCGCGCGCGTTGGCCGCGAGCGCCAGCTCGTGCTCGCGCGTGATGTTCTTGGTGCCGGTGTCGGCGTCGTCGTCGCCCGCGCCGTCGCCGGAGTCCCGCATGAGACCGGCCAGCGACCGCTCCGACGAGCTGATCTCGTCGCGCAGCCGCACCACCTCGGCCGTCAGCCCGGCCCGCGCCTCCTCGACCTCTTCCGGCGCCCAGGGGTCCTCCCCCGGCCGCACCGCCAGGTCGCCCGGCTCCACCGCGGCGATCCGCGCCTTGGGCACGGCGGTCTTCGCCGCCGTGGCCGTGCCAGGGGTCTTCTTCGCACCCACCGTCGTCGCTCCCGTCTGCGTCGCGGCCTCGGCCGCACCCGCGTCAGTGGCCGTGCCGCGCCCGGCCGTGTCCTGTGTTCCCCCGCTGTTCCTGGTGGCGCCCTCGCCCTTTCCCCCCGTGCCCCCCGTCCCGCGGGCGGCGGCCTTCCGGCCGGCCCCGCCGCGGGCGCCGCCCGCTCCGGTCCTCCGCGCGGTCCCCTCCCCGGCCGCGGCCCCCTCCTCCGGCGCGGTCCCGGCCGCGCCCTTCCCCGGCGCCGGCCTCCGGTCCTGCGCCTTCCCGGCCGGTGCCTTCCCGGCCGCGCCCTTCCCCGTCGTCACCCTGCCCGCCCCGCCCTTCCCCGCGGGCGTCCTCCCCGCGGCCGCCGGTGCGGTCCCGGCGGCGCCCTCCGCCGTCGCCGCGTCCCCGACGGGCTCCCTTCCGGCCGTCCGCTTCCCCGCCGCCTTCTTCCCCGCGGCCCTTCCGGTCCCCTTCTCCCCCGCCGCGGCGGTCCGGGACGCGTCCTTCCCCACCGGCCCCCCGGCGGGGTCCTTCCCGGCCGCCTGCCTCTTCACGGTCCTCTTCCCCGCGGTCCTTCCGGACGGCTCCTTCCCGGTCCGCGCGGTCCCGCCCCCGGCAGCCGGCGCCTCCTGCGGGTGCCGCGTGTCCCCCGAGCCGGCCCCGGGGCCTCCCCGCGCCCGCCGCGCGGGCTCCGCCGCCGGCCGGGGGCTCCTCTTCCCGTCCTTCCCGTCCACGCTCCCGGCCGCACCGCCGGAGACCTCCGCACGGGGCGCGCCACCGCCGGCGCGCCCGGGCCGGCCGGACGCCGCCTGCTGTACGGCGGTCTTCTTCACCACCATGACCGCGGCCCCTTTACATATTGTGATCTTGTGCACAAATCGTTATGGGACGATAAATCGACTCGAGTCCCGCGGCAACGGGGCGCACCGCCCGATCGCCTCGCCCCGCGGACGCCGCGCGGCGAGCCTGCATGCGTTGTGCCCAGCTCCCCGCCGGGTATGCCGCCGGGAACGGCGTCCCGGGACCCGAACACGCATACCACTCCATTCGGGTCACACCGGGGCACGTCAGGTGGTACCGACCGCGTGCGCCGTTCCCCTTCCCGGTCCGCTCCCCGCCCCCTCCCCGGCCGCGGGAAAACCGGTCGGCCGCCCTGCTCACCGCGCCGTACACTGGGCGGAGCGAAAAGCGGAGATGGGGACGAGTAGCGGCGTAGGCAGCCCAGAGCGACCCGGGGACGGTGTGAGCCCGGGGGCGAGCGCGACGTGAAGATCACCCCGGAGCCGCCGGAAGAAAGCCGCAGCCCGACGGCGGCGGTGAGTAGAACCGGCATCGCGACCCGAATGAGGGGGCTCACCGGCGCACACGAGGCACCGGGGGGCCAAGGAGGGTGGTACCGCGGGAGCGCGCCAAGGCGGCGCAGGCATCGACACAGCTCTCGTCCCTCCGGACGGAAGGCAGCAGATCCGCCGGAGGAAGCTCGCTGATGACAACGCCGACGTACCGCCAGGTACCCGCCCAGATCGACCTGCCCGCCCTCGAGCACGCGGTGCTCGACTTCTGGCGCGAGCAGAAGATCTTCGCCAAGAGCCTGGAGCAGTCCGAGGGCCGCCCCGAGTGGGTGTTCTACGAGGGCCCGCCCACCGCCAACGGCATGCCGGGCGCCCACCACATCGAGGCGCGCGTCTTCAAGGACGTCTTCCCCCGCTTCCGCACCATGCGCGGCTACCACGTGGCCCGCAAGGCCGGCTGGGACTGCCACGGCCTCCCGGTGGAGCTGGCCGTGGAGAAGGAGCTCGGCTTCTCCGGCAAGCAGGACATCGAGGCGTACGGCATCGCCGAGTTCAACGCCCGGTGCCGCGAGTCGGTGACCCGCCACACCGACGCCTTCGCCGAGCTGACGACCCGCATGGGCTACTGGGTCGACCTCGACGACGCCTACCGGACCATGGACCCGGAGTACGTCGACTCCGTCTGGTGGTCGCTGAAGGAGATCTTCAACAAGGGGCTGCTGGTCCAGGACCACCGGGTCGCCCCCTGGTGCCCGCGCTGCGGCACCGGCCTGTCCGACCACGAGCTGGCCCAGGGCTACGAGACGGTCGTCGACCCGTCCGTCTACGTCCGCTTCCCGCTCACCTCCGGCCCGCTGGCCGGCGAGGCCGCGCTCCTGGTGTGGACGACCACCCCCTGGACGCTGGTCTCCAACACGGCGGTCGCCGCGCACCCCGAGGTCACCTACGTCGTCGCGACGAACGGCGAGGAGAAGCTGGTCGTCGCCGAGCCTCTGGTCGCGGGGGCCCTCGGCGAGGGCTGGGAGACCACCGGCCGGACCTTCACCGGCGCCGAGATGGAACGCTGGACGTACCGGCGCCCCTTCGAGCTGGTCGGTTTCCCCGAGCCCGCGCACTACGTGGTGAACGCCGAGTACGTCACCACCGGGGACGGCACGGGCCTGGTCCACCAGTCCCCCGCCTTCGGCGAGGACGACCTGAGGGTCTGCCGCTCCTACGGCCTGCCCGTCGTCAACCCGGTCCGCCCGGACGGCACCTTCGAGGAGGACGTCCCCCTGGTCGGCGGCGTCTTCTTCAAGAAGGCCGACGAGAAGCTGACCGCGGACCTCGACGAGCGCGGCCTGCTCTTCCGGCACGTCCCGTACGAGCACAGCTACCCGCACTGCTGGCGCTGCCACACCGCGCTGCTCTACTACGCGCAGCCGTCGTGGTACATCCGCACCACGGCCGTCAAGGACCGTCTGCTGGCGGAGAACGAGAGGACCAACTGGTTCCCGGACACGGTCAAGCACGGCCGGTACGGCGACTGGCTGGACAACAACATCGACTGGGCGCTGTCCCGCAACCGCTACTGGGGCACCCCCCTGCCCGTCTGGCGCTGCGCGGACGACCACCTCACGGTCGTCGGCTCGCGCGCGGAGCTGTCCGAGCTGACCGGCACCGACCAGTCGGGCCTCGACCCGCACCGCCCGTACATCGACGAGGTCACCTTCGCCTGCCCGCAGGACGGCTGCGGGCAGACGGCCACGCGCGTGCCGGAGGTCATCGACGCCTGGTACGACTCGGGCTCGATGCCGTTCGCGCAGTGGGGCTACCCGTACAAGAACAAGGAGCTGTTCGAGAGCCGGTACCCGGCGCAGTTCATCTCCGAGGCCATCGACCAGACCCGCGGCTGGTTCTACACGCTGATGGCGATCGGCACGCTGGTCTTCGACAGGTCGTCCTACGAGAACGTCGTGTGCCTGGGCCACATCCTCGCCGAGGACGGCCGCAAGATGTCCAAGCACCTGGGCAACATCCTGCAGCCGATCCCGCTCATGGACCAGCACGGCGCGGACGCGGTCCGCTGGTTCATGGCGGCCGGCGGCTCCCCGTGGGCGGCCCGCCGGGTGGGTCACGGCACCATCCAGGAGGTCGTCCGCAAGACGCTGCTGACGTACTGGAACACGGTCGCCTTCCAGGCCCTGTACGCCCGCACGGCGAACTGGGCGCCGAGCGGGGCCGACCCGGCCCCGGCCGACCGTCCGGTCCTCGACCGCTGGCTCCTGTCCGAACTGCACGCGCTCACCGACCAGGTGACCCGGGCGCTGGACGGCTACGACACCCAGCGCGCCGGCAAGCTGCTGTCCGCGTTCGTCGACGACCTGTCCAACTGGTACGTCCGCCGCTCCCGGCGCCGCTTCTGGCAGGGCGACAAGGCGGCGCTGCGCACCCTGCACGAGGTCGTGGAGACGGTCACCCGGCTGATGGCCCCGCTCACCCCGTTCATCACCGAGCGGGTCTGGCAGGACCTGATCGTCCCGGTCACCCCGGGCGCGCCGGAGTCGGTGCACCTGTCCTCCTGGCCCGAGGCGGACCCGACCGCGATCGACCCGGAGCTGTCGAAGCAGATGGTGCTGGTGCGCCGCCTGGTGGAGCTGGGACGGGCCACGCGCGCGGAGTCGGGCGTGAAGACCCGTCAGCCGCTGAGGCGGGCCCTGATCGCGGCCGGCGGCTTCGACGCCCTCGGCGCGGAGCTGCGCGCCCAGATCACCGAGGAGCTGAACGTCGAGTCGCTGGCGTCGCTGTCCGAGGTGGGCGGCTCGCTGGTGGACACGACGGCGAAGGCCAACTTCCGCGCGCTGGGCAAGCGGTTCGGCAAGCGCGTCCAGGACGTGGCCAAGGCGATCGCGAACGCGGACGCCGCCGCGCTGTCCCTGGCGCTGCGCGAGGGCACCGCCTCGGTCGAGGTGGACGGCGAGACGGTCACCCTCGCCCCGGACGAGGTGATCATCACGGAGACCCCGCGCGAGGGCTGGTCGGTGGCCTCCGACGCCGGTGCCACGGTCGCCCTCGACCTGGAGATCACCGAGGAGCTGCGCCGCGCGGGCCTGGCCCGGGACGCGATCCGGCTGATCCAGGAGGCCCGCAAGAACAGCGGCCTCGACGTGGCCGACCGCATCGCCCTGCGCTGGACGGCCGAGGACCCCGCGACCGCCGCGGCCCTGACCGACCACTCCGCCCTGATCGCCGACGAGGTCCTCGCCACGGACTTCGCCCGGGGCGGGGCGGACGACACCTACGGGGACGCGTTCACGGACGAGGGCCTGTCCCTGACGTTCCGCCTGCGCAAGGCGTAACGCACCAGAACCCCGCGCCCGAGGGCCCGGGCCGCCGAGGAGGATCTCGGTGGGCCCGGGCCCTCGGCGTCGTCCCCCACGGGCGCAGGCGCCCGGTCCCGGACGACCGGTGCACGCGTCCGTGAACGCGCGCAGCACAAGGGCGGGGGGGGGGGGGGGGGGGGGAGGGGGGCCGCCCCCCACGCTTTCTGACCCCCCGGGCTCCCTCTGTGCCGTTTGGGGGTCG
>NZ_JBVITR010000007.1:9476-42545 GCF_055574875.1 Streptomyces sp. NPDC034670 | reverse complement strand
TTCCCCTCCCCCCCCCCCCCCCACCCCCCCCCCCCTCCCCCCCCCCCCCCCCCCCCCCCCCGCCCCCACCCCCACCAACCCCCCCTCCCCCCCCCTTCCCCCCCCCCCCCCCCCCGCCCTGAACGCTGCCGACCACTACGTCGTACTCATGGCCATGGGGCCGTCAGTTGTCGTCCTCGTCGATGAGGAACCCGCGCATCGGCGAGGGGGCCTGCCCCATCGGCGACGGTCCCTGCGGGCGCACCGGCGCCATGGGCTGGGTCATCGCCGGCTGCATCTGCTGCTGGCCGCCGTAGGACGGGCCGGACTGACCACCGGGACCGCCGCCCATCGACTGGTTGCCGCCGTAGGACGGCGCACCGGCGCCGGCCGGAGCCATCGAGGGCGCCGGGGACGGCGGGAGCGACGGAGCGGCGCTCGCGGGCTGGCGCGGCGGGGCGAGCGAGTCGTCCGCCTGGGTCTCCAGCTGGCGCAGCTGCGACTCCAGGTAGGACTTCAGCCGCGTGCGGTACTCGCGCTCGAAGCCGCGCAGGTCCTCGACCTTGCGCTCCAGCGTGGCGCGGGCGGACTCCAGGGAGCCCATCGCGACGCGGTGCTTCTCCTGCGCGTCCCGCTCCAGGGCGTCGGCCTTGGCACGGGCGTCCCGCTCGAGGCCCTCGGCGCGCGAACGCGCCTCGCCGACGATCTTGTTGGCCTCGGAACGGGCCTCGGCGATCGCCTGGTCGGCGGTCTGCTGGGCCAGCGACAGCACGCGGGCGGCGCTGTCGCCACCGGGGCCGCCCTGACCGGGAAGACCGGGGCCGCCCATGGGGCCGCCCATCGGGCCACCGGGGCCCATCTGCCCCTGCATCGGGCCGCCCTGGCCCATCGGGCCGGGACCCTGACCCATCGGCCCGGGACCCTGGCCCATCGGGCCGGGACCCTGCGGGCCGCCCTGACCGCCGGGGCCGGCGGGCAGCTGGGGAGCACCGCTCGGCAGCTGGGGCGGGCCACCCATGGGGCCACCCATCTGCTGCTGCGGCGGGCCCGATATCCCGGCGGGCACGGGAGCGCCGGGACCCCGCATGCCCTGCTGGGGCATACCCTGCGGCGGCCCCTGCTGGTCCTGCTCCGGGGGCTTGCGCATGTTCTGCTGGTTCTGGGCGGCGGCGCGCGTCGCGGCGGCCAGCTTGGCGCGCAGGTCCTCGTTCTCGCGGAGCAGACGCGTCAGCTCGGCTTCGACCTCGTCGAGGAAGGCATCGACCTCGTCCTCGTCATAGCCTTCTCGGAGGCGGACGGTCGTGAACTGCTTGTTCCGCACGTCCTCGGGGGTCAACGGCATCTCTTCACCTCAACGTAGTCATCGGCAGTCGGCAGGCCCATGTCGTCCACAGTCACCTCAGCGCACTGCCCACGAGGGAGATCAGAATGTAGACGATGATCATCAGTACGAAGAAGGACAGGTCGAGCGCCACGCCCCCGAGACGCAGCGGCGGGATGAACCGCCGCAGAAGCTTCAGCGGTGGATCGGTGACAGTGTAGGTGGCCTCCAGGACGACCACCATCGCCTTGCCGGGTTGCCACGAGCGGGCGAACTGGAAGACGTAGTCCATGACCAGCCGGAAGATGAGCACCATGAGGAACACCATCAGCGCGATGTAAATCACCTGCACGAACACGCTCATGGCCTGCTCTTCCCTCTCCCCTGCGCCCTGCTCGATCGGTCCTGCGTCTCAGCTCTGGTTGAAGAACCCGCCCTCTGCGATGCGGGCCTTGTCCTCCGCCGTGACATCGACGTTAGCAGGAGACAGCAGGAACACCTTCTGCGTCACCCTCTCGATACTGCCGTGAAGACCAAACACCAAACCTGCCGCAAAGTCGACAAGTCGCTTCGCGTCTGTGTCGTCCATCTCAGTCAGATTCATGATCACCGGGGTGCCCTCACGGAAGTGTTCCCCGATGGTACGGGCCTCGTTGTAGGTCCGGGGATGAAGCGTGGTGATCCGGTAAGGCTCTCGTTCCGACACGACCTTGGGCATGATCACCGGTGCGTTCTTCTCCAGACTCGCGCGTTCTTGTGTGATGGATGCCACGGGGGCGATGCGCGCCGGGCGTGGCGATTCAGCGGGAAGCGAAGCGGAGCGGGCGGCCGGTTCGCGCGGCGCGGGCTGCTGGACGACACGCGCCCCTTCTTCCCTTTGTGGCTGATGTGAACCATGTGACTGATGCGACATCTCGTGTCGCCTGTGGTCACGTTCGGGCTCCGGGTCGAGTTCGGGTTCAAAGTCGTCGTCTGGGTCGAATCCGCGGCCGTCGTACCCATCGTCCTCCACGAGGCCGAGGTAGACCGCCATCTTGCGCATCGCGCCGGCCATGCTCCGAGTCCTCCGCTCTGTGGTGGATCCGCTGACGACCGCCAAGTGCCCGCGATCCACAAGGTCCTTATGTCCGCTATGGGCGGCAATGACCATATTTTCTACTGTGGTCCGACTTCTTGGCGACGTTACCCGAGCCCGGGACGGACTCCGAGTACCGCACTGCCGACGCGCACATGTGTCGCTCCGGCGGCAACGGCCTGTTCGAGGTCCGCGCTCATTCCTGCCGAGACCATGTTCGCAGCCGGATGAACCCTGCGCAGGTCGGTCGACAAATCCATCAACCGCTCGAACGCCGCCTGTTGGTGCCCGGCGTACTCCCCGGTGAGGGGGGCGACCGTCATCAGCCCGTCCAGCCGCAGCCCTTCGGCCCCGGCGACGAGCCCGGCCAGTTCCGCCACGCCGCCGGGCGCGATCCCCCCGCGCTCCCCCCGGCCGCTCTCGCCCGCGTCGAGCGCGACCTGGACGAGGCAGCCCACCTCGCGTCCGGCCCGCACGGCCTCCCGGGAGAGGGCCGTCACCAGCCGGGCACGGTCGACGGACTGCACGAGATCCGCGTAACCGACCACGGAGCGCACCTTGTTGGTCTGCAACTGACCGACGAAGTGCCAGGTGAGCGGCAGGTCCGCGCACTGGGCCGCCTTCGGCGCGGCGTCCTGGTCGCGGTTCTCGGCGACGTGGCGCACACCGAGTTCCGACAGGATCCGCACATCGCTCGCCGGGAAGGTCTTGGTGACCACGATGAGGGTGACCTCGTCGCGCGCACGTCCGGCCGCAGCGCACGCGGCGGCGATCCGCTCCTCCACTCTCGCCAGGTTCGCGGCGATTTCACCCTTACGATCCGTCATGTCTCTCAGTCCAGCCACACATAGCCCGCGAGCCGCCCGGTGGTGCGGTCGCGTCGGTACGAGAAGTGATCCCCCGACTCCAGCGTGCACACCGGCGACTGCTCCCGGTCGCACACCCCGAGCCGCTGGAGCTGCGCGTGCACGCCCGCGGCCACGTCGACCGCCGGCGTGCCCCAGCTCGTCTCGGCGTGCGCCGCCGGCTCGACGGCGGCCACCTCGGCGCGCATCGCCTCCGGCACCTCGTAGCACCGGCCGCAGACGGCCGGTCCGGTGCGGGCGACGATCCGCGAGGGCTCGGCGCCGAGTCCGGCCATCGCCCGCACCGCGGCGGGGACCACCCCGGCGACGAGTCCGGGCCGTCCCGCGTGGGCCGCGGCGGCAACCCCGGCGACGGGGTCGGCGAGCAGCACCGGTACGCAGTCGGCGGTGAGCACGGCGAGGGCGAGACCCCGCCGCGCGGTGACGATCGCGTCGACCTCGGGGACGGGGCGGTCGCCCCAGGGCTCGTCGACCACGGCCGTCCCGGCCCCGTGCACCTGGTTCATCCAGACCACCCGGGCCGGATCGACGCCGAGGGACCCGGCGGCCAGTTCGCGGTTGGTGCGTACGGCGCCGGGGTCGTCGCCGACCGCCCCGCCGAGGTTGAGCTCCGCATACGGAGCGGCGCTCACCCCGCCCCACCGGTCGGTGAAGGCGAAGTGCGCGCCGCTCACGCTCTCGCGTCGGGTCGCTATCACTTCAGGAAGTCCGGCACGTCCAGTTCCTCGGCCGCGCTGTCGTAGGTCCGCGACGGCGGGACCGGCGGCTGGGCGACCGGGATGTCGTGCACCGGCTCCGGGGCCACCGGCTCCGGGTCCTCCTTCGGCGTGACGCTGCCGAGCGAGCCGAAGGAGGGGCGGCTCTCCGGCTGCCGTGCCGGGGCCGGCGGCTCCTCTCGCTTGGCCGAGGACGAGCCGAGGACGTTCTCCCGCTTGGCCGGCGGCTGACCGCCGTCGAAGCCGGCCGCGATCACGGTGACCCGGACCTCGTCGCCGAGGGCGTCGTCGATCACCGCGCCGAAGATGATGTTGGCCTCGGGGTGGGCGGCCTCGCTCACCAGCTGGGCGGCCTCGTTGATCTCGAACAGGCCGAGGTCGCTGCCGCCGGAGATGGAGAGCAGCACGCCGCGGGCGCCGTCGATGGAGGCCTCCAGCAGCGGGGAGGAGATGGCCATCTCGGCGGCGGCCACCGCGCGGTCGTCGCCGCGGGCCGAGCCGATGCCCATGAGGGCCGAGCCGGCCTCCGACATGACCGACTTCACGTCGGCGAAGTCGAGGTTGATCAGGCCGGGCGTGGTGATGAGGTCGGTGATGCCCTGGACGCCGGAGAGCAGCACCTGGTCCGCCGACTTGAAGGCGTCGAGGACCGAGACCTGGCGGTCCGAGATGGACAGCAGCCGGTCGTTCGGGATGACGATGAGGGTGTCGACCTCTTCGCGGAGCTCCGCGATGCCGTCCTCGGCCTGGTTCGCGCGGCGCCGCCCCTCGAAGGTGAACGGGCGGGTGACCACGCCGATGGTGAGAGCACCGAGCGAGCGGGCGATGTTGGCCACGACGGGCGCGCCGCCGGTGCCGGTGCCGCCGCCTTCACCGGCCGTCACGAAGACCATGTCGGCCCCCTTGAGGACCTCCTCGATCTCCTCGCGGTGGTCCTCGGCGGCCTTGCGGCCGACGGCCGGGTTGGCCCCGGCGCCGAGTCCGCGGGTGAGTTCACGGCCGACGTCGAGCTTGACGTCGGCGTCGCTCATCAACAGGGCTTGCGCGTCGGTGTTGATGGCGATGAACTCGACGCCCTTGAGACCGACCTCGATCATCCGGTTGATGGCATTGACACCACCGCCGCCGACACCGATGACTTTGATGACTGCGAGGTAGTTCTGCGGTGCTGCCACGTCGAAGGCCTCTCGCCTCGAGTTACGTGTCGCCGTTCCGCGGGTGCGCCGCGAACCGACGACTGATGCCGAATGGGACGGTCCGTAGCGCCGACCCGAACCCTAACGTTGAAGTTTAGGGTTACCAGTGTGTCTGTTCCCTGGAGTCTTCTGAACAGGACACTAAGTCGACGAGTGGCGCCCGTTCAACGAACACGCCGAACCTCCCGTTTTTCTTTTCACCCTATGTGATCAGCCGTAGCGCTGCCCAGCCAGGGTGCTGGCCTGCACCGATGCGCGTCAACTCCCCGATGACGCCGGTGCCGTGGGGACGCTGACGTCGAAGTGCCGTGCCCCCGGCGCCGCTTTCATCAGCGCGGTGAGGGAACGGGCCTTCGCGGCCCCCTTCTCGCTGCTTCCCCAGTCGACCGTTCTGTCACCCGTCAACCGCAGCGAGATGTCGTCGTAGGAACGGACCTTGACACCGCGGACCGTGCGCGCGACGGAGTCCGGGACGGCGCCGGCGGCCCGGACCGCCTCCCGCACCAGCCGGCCCTCGCCGAAGCGGCGCAGGCTCGCGGCCGCGGAGCCGGTCCGGGAGACGTCCAATTCCAGCAGCGGAACACCTCGGGGTGCCCGGGAAACCGTAGCAAAACGGACACCCTCCTTGTCCACCTCGATGAACTTCCCGTCCTTTTGCAGAAGAAGAACCGGAGTGCGCTCCGTCACTTTCAGCTCGATTTCGCGCGGCCAGGAACGAATCACCTCAACTGTGGCAATTCGGGGCAATTCTTCGACGAGCCGCGCCTCGATCGCCCCGGTGTCCACCGAAATCAACTGCTCCCCGAGGGGAACGTCCGCCGTCTCGCGCACCCGCGCGGGCTCCAGGGTCCGGGTGCCGGACACGGAGACGCGCTCCACGCGCACCAGGTCCGAGCCGTACAGCAGCCAGAAGGCGCCGCTCCCGAAGAACACGAGAGCGACGGCCAGAACGACGATCACACGAAGGCGCCGACGGGACCACCGGACCGGCGGCGGGCCGGACGACCCCTGACGGCGTTCACCGCGCTCGGCGGCGGTCGGTCCGGCCACGCGCGCGCTCCTTTCAGTGGCGGTGGCGCGAGGCGATCGCCTCGTACACCATGCCGACGAGCAGGTCGTCGGCGTCCCGGCGGCCGAACTCGGAGGCGGCGCGGGACATCTCGTACAACCGGTGCGGGTCGGCGAGCACGGGCAGGACGTTCTGCTGCAGCCACTCCGGCGACAGCTCCGCGTCGTCGACCAGCAGCCCGCCGCCGGCCTTGACCACCGGCTGGGCGTTGAGCCGCTGCTCGCCGTTGCCGATGGGCAGCGGGACGTAGGCGGCCGGGAGTCCGACGGCGGAGAGTTCGGCGACGGTCATCGCGCCCGCGCGGCAGAGCATCATGTCGGCCGCGGCGTACGCGAGGTCCATCCGGTCCAGATAACTTACCGGGATGTAAGGGGGCATTCCCGGCATCTGCTGCACCTGCGGCAGTTCGTTCTTCGGGCCGACCGCGTGCAGGATCTGGATCCCGGCCTGCTGCAGCCGCGGAGCCACCTGCTGGACGACCTCGTTGAGCCGGCGGGCGCCCTGCGAGCCGCCGGAGACCAGCAGCGTCGGCAGGTTGGGGTCGAGTCCGAACGCGGCACGGGCCTCGGGACGGACCGCGGCCCGGTCGAGGGTGGCGATGGAGCGGCGCAGCGGGATGCCGATGTAACGGGCGTTCCGCAGCTTGCTGTCGGGCGTGGAGACGGCGACCTGGGCGGCGTAGCGGGAGCCGATCTTGTTGGCCAGCCCGGGCCGGGCGTTGGCCTCGTGGATCACGATCGGCACGCCGAGCCGCTTGGCGGCGAGGTATCCGGGCAGGGCGACGTAGCCGCCGAAACCGACCACGGCGTCCGCCTTGGTGCGTTCCAGGATCTGCTCGGTCGCCTTGATGGTGCCGCGCAGCCGGCCCGGGACGGTGATCAGCTCGGGGGTCGGCTTGCGTGGCAGCGGTACGGCGGGGATCAGCGCCAGCTCGTACCCGCGCTCGGGTACGAGACGTGTCTCGAGGCCGCGCTCCGTGCCCAGGGCCGTGATGCCCACGGTCGGATCCTGCCTGCGCAGGGCGTCCGCGAGGGCGAGCGCGGGCTCGATGTGGCCCGCGGTTCCTCCGCCGGCGAGTACGACATGCACCGAAATTCACCGCTCTCCGGACGAACGCACCGCTCGGGCGCGCCGTCGCATCGTGTTCCATCTCCGGGGCCACTGAAGACCCCCGTTCCGCTTTCTACCAAAGCGGGGTTGCCGCATCGCAAGCGCCATCCGCGCAGCGGGGTCCTCACGCGCGAAGGCGATCAGCAGCCCGATGGCGAACATGGTCGGCAGCAGGGCGGACCCCCCGTAGGAGAACAGCGGGAGCGGGACGCCGGCGATCGGCAGCAGGCCGAGCACCGCACCCATGTTGATCACGGCCTGGGCCATGATCCAGGTGGTCACGCCTCCCGCGGCGTACCTCACGAAGGGGTCCTCCGTGCGTCCGGCCACGCGGATGCCCGCATAGCCTAGAGCCGCGAACAGGGCGAGTACCGACAGCGTTCCCGCCAGGCCCAGTTCCTCACCGGTGACCGCGAAGATGAAGTCGGTGTGGGCTTCGGGGAGTTGCCCCCATTTCTCCAGGCTCGCGCCGAGTCCGGAACCGAAGATCCCGCCGGAGGCGAGGGCGTAGATCCCGTGCACCGCCTGCCAGCAGTCGACCGGCCCCTCCTGGGGCTCGGTGGCACCGAGGCAGGCGAGCCGGGCCATGCGGTTGGGACTGGTGCGGATGAGGAGCGCGCCGAGCAGCGCGGCGACCGACAGCACCCCGACGAACAGCCGGGTGGGCGCCCCCGCCAGCCACAGCAGGCCGAACAGGATCGCCGTCAGGATGATCGCCGTCCCCATGTCGCCGCCGAGCATGATCAGTCCGAGCAGCATGAAGGCGGCCGGAACCAGCGGCACCAGCATGTGCTTCCACTGGGCCAGCAGCCGCTTCTCCTGTTTGCGGGCGAGCAGGTCGGCACCCCACAGCACCAGCGCCAGCTTGCCGAACTCGCTGGGCTGGAGCTGGAAGGAGCCGCCCAGGGAGATCCAGTTCCGGTTGCCGTTGACCTCCATCCCCATCCCCGGCACCTGCACCAGGACCATCAGGAAGACGGCGCCCGCGAGGATGGGGTAGGCCAGCGCCCGGTGCAGCTTCACCGGCATCCGGGAGGCCGCCAGCAGCAGCACGCCGCCGATCGTGGCGGCCAGGAGCTGCTTGCGGAAGAAGTAGGAGCCCGGCAGGGACATCTGCAGCGCGGTGATCTGGGAGGCCGAGTAGACCATCACCAGGCCGAGCACGGTGATCAGCGCGCTGCCGCCGAGGATCAGGTAGTACGCGGTCAGCGGCCGGTCCCAGGCCCTGCGGGCCCGTGCGTGCAGGGCGCGCAGGGGGTTCTCGCGCGGGGACCGGGGCGCGGCGGGCCGGCGGGCGGCGCGCTGCGCGGGCGGCCCGCCGGTACGGCTACCGGGCATCAGGTCCTCCGTCGCACGCCGGGCGGCTGTACGCCGGACAGGGCCTCGACGGTCCCACGCGTCCCTCCCAAGGTCGCCCGGCGCACGGCGGCCGGGTCAGGCGCCGAGTTCGCGCACCGCCTGGGCGAACGCCTCACCGCGCCTGTTGTAGTTGGCGAACATGTCCATCGAGGCGCAGGCCGGGGCGAGCAGTACCGTGTCCCCGGGACGTGCGAGCCGCCGCGCCTCCTGGACGGCCTGGAGCATCGCCCCAGTGTCGGTCCGGTCGAGGTCGACCACCGGTACCTCGGGGGCGTGTCGCGCGAGGGCTTCGCGGATCAGGGCGCGGTCCCGGCCGATCAGGACGGCGCCGCGCAGCCGCTTCGCCGCTCCCGCGACCAGTTCGTCGAAGGTCGCTCCCTTCGCCAGGCCGCCCGCGATCCACACCACCGGCTCGTACGCCGCCAACGAGGCCTCGGCGGCGTGCGTGTTGGTGGCCTTGGAGTCGTCGACGTAGGCGACGCCGTCCACGTCGGCCACGTGCGCGATGCGGTGGGCGTCCGGGGTGAAGGCCCGCAGACCGTCGCGCACGGCCGTCGCGGGCACCCCGAAGGCGCGCGCGAGGGCGGCGGCGGCAAGGGCGTTGGCGACGTTGTGCGGGGCCGGCGGGTTCACGTCGGAGACCTCGGCGAGCTCCTGGGCACTGCTGTGCCGGTTCTCGACGAAGGCGCGGTCGACCAGGATGCCGTCCACGACGCCGAGTTGGGAGGGGCCCGGGGTGCCCAGGGTGAAGCCGATCGCGCGGCAGCCCTCCTCGACGTCGGCCGCGCGGACCAGGTCCTCGGTGGACGGCTTGCCGGTGGCATCGGCGTTGTAGACGCAGGCGACGCGATTGCCCTCGTAGACACGGCCCTTGTCGGCGGCGTACGCCTCCATGGAGCCGTGCCAGTCGAGGTGGTCGGGGGCGAGGTTCAGCACGGCGGCCGAGTGGGCGCGCAGCGACGGCGCCCAGTGGAGCTGGTAGCTGGACAGCTCCACGGCGAGCACGTCGTACTTCTCCTCGCCGAGCACCGCGTCCAGCAGCGAGACGCCGATGTTGCCGACGGCCGCGGTGCGCAGGCCCGCCGCCTCCAGGATGGAGGCGAGCATCTGGACGGTGGTGGTCTTGCCGTTGGTGCCGGTGACCGCGAGCCAGGGGGCGGGTTCCCTGCCGTCCAGGCCGCGCAGCCGCCAGGCGAGTTCGACGTCGCCCCAGACGGGGACGCCGGCCCGCCCGGCGGCGGCGAACAGCGGCTTGTCGGGCTTCCAGCCGGGTGCGGTGACGACGAGGTCGGTGCCCTCGGGCAGGGTCGCGCCGTCGCCGAGGCGGACGGTGACGCCGAGCCGCTCCAGTTCGGCCGCCTGGTCCCGGGCGCGTTCGTCGTCGCCGTCGTTGACGACCGTGACGTGCGCGCCGAGGCCGTGCAGCACCTTCGCCGCCGGGACGCCGGAGACGCCGAGCCCGGCGACGGTGACGTGCTTGCCCTGGAGGTCCGAGAGCACCGAGGAGGTCACTTGTCCGCTGCCCATCCTGCGTAGAAGATGCCCAGTCCGACGATCACACAGATGCCCTGGATGATCCAGAAGCGGACCACCACGAGGACTTCGGACCAGCCTTTGAGTTCGAAGTGGTGCTGGAGCGGTGCCATCCGGAAGACCCGTTTCCCGGTGAGCCGGAAGGAGCCGACCTGGATGACCACCGACATGGTGATGAGGACGAACAGACCGCCGAGGATGGCGAGCAGCAGCTCGGTGCGGGAGCAGATCGCGAGACCCGCGAGCACGCCGCCGAGCGCCAGCGAACCGGTGTCGCCCATGAAGATCTTGGCCGGGGAGGTGTTCCACCACAGGAAGCCTAGGCAGGACCCCATCAGCGCGGCGGAGACGACGGCGAGGTCGAGCGGGTCGCGCACCTCGTAACAGGCGTTCGGGTTGGTCAGCTCCTGCGCGTTGGCGCAGGACTCCTGGAACTGCCAGACGCCGATGAACGTGTAGGCGCCGAAGACGAGCACGGAGGCGCCGGTGGCGAGACCGTCCAGGCCGTCGGTCAGGTTCACGCCGTTCGACATCGCGAGGATCATGAACAGCGCCCAGATGACGAACAGCACCGGGCCGATGGTCCAGCCGAAGTCCGTGATGAACGACAGCTTCGTGGAGGCCGGGGTGTTGCCGCGGGCGTCCGCGAACTGCAGCGAGAGCACCGCGAAGGCGACGCCGACGATCAGCTGGCCGGCCATCTTCGCCTTGGCCCGCAGACCCAGCGAGCGCCGCTTGACGATCTTGATGTAGTCGTCCAGGAAGCCGACCAGGCCCATGCCGACCATCAGGGCCAGCACCAGCACCCCGGAGTACCTCGGCGGCTCGCCGCTGATCACCTTGCTGAGGAAGTACGCGGCGACCGTGGCCAGGATGAAGGCGATGCCGCCCATGGTCGGCGTACCGCGCTTGCTGGCGTGCTCGCGCGGGCCGTCGTCCCGGATGTACTGGCCGTACCCCTTGCGCGCGAGCAGCTTGATCAGCAGCGGAGTGCCGATCAGCGTCAGGAAGAGGCCGATGACGCCTGCGAACAGGATCTGATTCATCATCGGGCCGCGACCTCACCCTCGGCACCGGTCTCGAGCAGCGCCTGCGCCACGCGCTCGAGCCCGACCGAACGGGACGCCTTCACGAGTACGACGTCTCCCGGGCGCAACTCGCTGCGCAACAGGTCGATCGCCGCCTGTGCGTCGGACACGTGCACCGACTCCTCACCCCACGAACCCTCGTTATATGCGCCCAGTTGCAGCCAGGCGGCTTCCCTGCCGCCGACCGCGACGAGCTTGCTGACGTTGAGCCGGACGGCGAGCCGTCCGACCGCGTCGTGCTCGGCGAGCGCCTCGTCCCCGAGCTCGGCCATCTTGCCGAGCACCGCCCACGTACGACGCCCGTTGCCCATCGCTGCCAGGGCGCGCAGGGCGGCCCGCATGGACTCGGGGTTCGCGTTGTAGGCGTCGTTGACGACCGTCACGCCGTCCGGGCGCTCGGTGACCTCCATCCGCCAGCGGGAGAGGGAGCCCGCCTCGGAGAGCGCGCGGGCGATCTCGTCTGCGGGCATGCCCAACTCGTGGGCGACGGCGGCCGCGGCGAGCGCGTTCGACACGTGATGCTCACCGTACAGGCGCATGGTCACATCACATGCACCGGAGGGTGTGTGAAGCCTGAAGGAGGGCTGTCCGCTGTCCGTGAGTCGCACGTTCTCGGCCCGAACGTCCGCTTCGTCGGACTCTCCGAAAAGGATCACCTTCGCCTTCGTACGGGAGGCCATGGCCCGCACGAGCGGGTCGTCCGCGTTGAGGATCGCGGCGCCGCCCTCCTCGGCCGGGGGCAGGGCCTCGACCAGCTCGCCCTTCGCCTGCGCGATCTGCTCGCGGCCGCCGAACTCGCCGATGTGGGCGGTGCCGACGTTGAGGACGAGGCCGATCCTCGGCGGGGTGAGCTCGGCGAGGTACCGGATGTGGCCGATTCCGCGCGCGCCCATCTCCAGGACGAGGAACCTCGTCTCCTCGGTGGCGGTGAGCGCGGTGAGCGGCAACCCGATCTCGTTGTTGAGCGAGCCGGGGGTGAAGACGGTCGGCGCCATGCGCCGCAGCACCTGGGCGATGAGGTCCTTGGTGCTGGTCTTGCCGGCCGAGCCGGTGAGCGCGACGAGGGTGGTGCCGAGCCGTCCGACGACGTGCCGGGCGAGGGCGCCGAGGGCCGCCTGGACGTCCTCGACGACGATCGCGGGCACGCCGACCGGGCGGGAGGCGAGCACGGCCGCCGCGCCCGCCTCGATCACCTGGGCCGCGAAGTCGTGGCCGTCCGCGCGCTCGCCGACGAAGGCGACGAAGAGGCTGCCCGGACCGGCCTCCCGTGAGTCCCGGACGACCGGTCCGGTGACCTGGACGGAGGGGTCCGGTATGTCGTGCGTCTGCCCGCCGACGACTTCTGCGATCTCGGCGAGGGAGAGGGCGATCACAAGTTCATCCCTGGGTCTTCTTGATGGCTTCGCGAAGCACCTGGCGGTCGTCGAAGGGACGCACCACCCCGGCGATGTCCTGCCCCTGCTCGTGGCCCTTGCCCGCGACCAGCACGGTGTCGCCGGGCCGGGCCCGGGCGACGGCGGCGGTGATCGCGGCGGCCCGGTCCTCGAAGACCTGCACCTCGCCGCGCTCGTGGGCGGGGACGGAGGCCGCGCCCTGGAGCATGGTGGCGAGGATGGCGAGAGGGTCCTCGGAGCGGGGGTTGTCGGAGGTCAGCACGGCGGTGTCGGCGAGCCGCGCGGCGGCCGCGCCCATCGGGGCCCGCTTGGTGGCGTCCCGGTCGCCGCCGCAGCCGAGCACCACGTGCACCCGGCCCTCGGTGACCTTGCGCAGGGCGCGCAGCACCGATTCGACGGCGTCGGTCTTGTGGGCGTAGTCCACCACCGCGAGGTACGGCTGTCCGGCGTCCACCCGCTCCAGCCGGCCCGGCACGCCCGGCACGGCGGCGACGCCGTCGGCGGCGGACTGCGGGTCGAGGCCCGCGGCGGCCAGCGCGACGATCGCGGCGAGGGTGTTGGCCACGTTGAAGGGGCCCGGCAGCGGCGACCGGGCGGTGATCCGCTCGCCCTCGGGCCCGATCACGGTGAACGTCGAGTCCATCGGGCCGACCCGGACGTCCGCGGCGCGCCAGTCGGCGTCGGGGTGGCCCTCGGCGGAGTAGGTGACGACCGGGACGCCGGCCTCCTTGACGAGGCGGCGGCCGTACTCGTCGTCGACGTTGACCACGCCCAGCCTGCTGCGTTCCGGCGTGAACAGCTGCGCCTTGGCCCGGAAGTAGTCCTCCATGCCGGAGTGGAACTCCATGTGCTCCGGGCTGAGGTTGGTGAAGACCGCGATGTCGAAGACGCAGCCGTCGACCCGGCCGAGGACCAGGGCGTGGCTGGAGACCTCCATGGCGACGGCCTCGGTGCCGCGCTCCCGCATGACGGCGAACAGCGCCTGCAGGTCGGTGGCCTCGGGCGTGGTGCGCTCGGACTTGACGCGCTCCTCGCCGATGCGCATCTCGACGGTGCCGATGAGGCCCACCCGTCGCCCACCACCGCCCCCGACCGACGGCGCCTCGCGCCGACCCTCCTGATCCCGTCGCCCACCACCGCCCTCAACCGACGGCGCCTCGCGCCGGCCCTCCTGATCCCGTCGCCCACCACCGCCCCCAACCGACGGCGCCTCGCGCCGACCCTCCTGATCCCGTCCCCCGTCCGTGCCGCGGGCGGTCTTGAGGCCGCCCTCGACGAGGTACGCGGTGGTGGTCTTGCCGGAGGTGCCGGTGATGCCGATCTGGAGCAGGTCGCGGCCCGGGTGGCCGTAGATGGCCGCCGCCAGCTCGCCCATCCGCGCGCGCGGGTCGTCGACCACCAGCGCGGGCAGCCCGGTCGCGGCGACGCGCCCGGCGCCGGACGGGTCGGTGAGCACGGCGACCGCGCCGAGGCCGGCGGCCTGGGCGACGAAGTCGGCGCCGTGCGCGCGGGCGCCGGGGAGGGCGGCGTACAGGTCGCCGGGGCGGACGGCGCGCGAGTCGTGGGTGATGCCCGTGACCTCGACGGTCCGCTCCGGCGCGGGGAGACCCAGCTGGTCGGCGAGGTCCGCCAGAGGTGTGGCGGAGACCTGCGCCGGCCGGGGCGGTCCCGGATAGGTCACGGGATGGCCCTTCTGGGCGGTTTGGGACTGATCAGCGTGTGGCACGGCGGTGAGCGTACCGGGCCCACCCGCCTCCGGGCCAAAGAGGGGCCCGCCCGCAGCACGGCCCGGCGGGGGCGGGAGGCTGGAGGGCGAGGGGCGGGGGGCGTCCTGGTCCCCGGGGCCGGGGGTGATCGTCGTCACGGGGTGGTTCCTGGTGGCTCGGTGCTGATCAGGGGGTGAAGGTGACCGGTAGCTTGGCGGGTTCGGCGCCGGTCGGCGGCACCTGGAGCGTCTTCAGGGCGAACTCCATGACCTGCTTGTAGACGGGGCCGCAGATCTGGCCGCCGAAGTAGCTGCCCTGGGTGGCGTTCTGGATGACGCAGTAGACGGTGACCCGCGGCTTGTCGGCGGGGGCGAATCCGGCGAAGGACGAGGTGTAGCCACGGTACTTTCCGGTGGCCGGATCCACTCGGTTGGCGGTGCCCGTCTTGCCCGCGACCCGGTAGCCCGGGATGCGCGCCTTGGTGCCGGTGCCCTCCTCGTCGTCCACGACCGACTCCAGCATCCGGGCGAGCGTCTTCGCCGTCTTCTCGCTGACGACCCGCCTCTTCTCGGGTTCCGGGGCGGGGGTGAAGCGCCCGTCGGGTCCCGTGGAGCCGCGCACCAGCGTGGGTTGGACGCGGACGCCGCCGTTGGCGATGGTCGAGTAGACGGAGGCGGCCTGCATGGCGTTGACGGACACGCCCTGGCCGAAAGGAATCGTGTACTGCTGCGAGGTCGACCAGGTGTCGGGCGGGGCGAGGATGCCCTTGGTCTCGCCGGGGAAGCCGAGCCCCGTGAGGCTGCCGAGGCCGAACTCGCGGAGGTAGTCGTAGAGGACCCGGTTGGCCTGGGCCTGGGTCCTGCCGAGCTGGCCGGTGGCCAGGATGGTGCCGATGTTGCTGGACTTGGCGAGCACGCCGTTGAGCGTCAGGTACCAGGTGGGGTGGTCGACGTCGTCCTTGAACAGCCGGTCGCCGCGGTGCAGCCGGTTGGGCACGACGACGTGCGTCCCGGGTGCGGCGACGTTCTCCTCCAGGACGGCCGCCATCGACACCACCTTGGCGGTGGAGCCGGGTTCGAAGGCGTCCTGGACGGCCGCGTTGCCGAGCGCCTCCGGCGCGGCGTCGGAGAGGTCGTTGGGATCGAACCCGGGCGCGTTGGCCATCGCGAGGACCTCGCCGGTGCGGGTGTCCTGGACGATGACGTAGCCGCGGTCCGCCGCGGACTCCCTCACCTGCCGGCTGATGGCGTTCTGCGCGGCCCACTGGATGTCGCGGTCGATGGTGAGCTCGATGTCGCTGCCGGGCACGGCCGGGGTCTCGGTGGAGCCCGCGGTCGGGACGAGCCGGCCGCCGGACTGGGCGTAGCGGATCTTGCCGTCCTCGCCGGCGAGCCGCCTGTCCAGCTGGAGCTCGATGCCGCCGCCGCCCTTGCCCTCGGCGTTGACCCAGCCCAGTATCCCGGCGGCGAGCTCGTTGTTGGGGTACACCCGCTTGCTGGTGGGCACGGAGAAGACGCCGGCGAGGACGTTGGCCGCGGAGCCGCCGCTCCCGGTCTTCTTCGCCAGCGCCGCCTTCAGGTCCTTGATCTGCTTCCAGACCTGCGGGGTCTGGCGGGCGGCCAGCTTGACGTAGCGCAGGTCCTTGTTCTCGGGGCGCAGCTTCCCGGTCAGCTCCTCCTGGTCCTGGCCGAGGATCGGGGCGAGGAGGGCGGCGGCCCGCTCGGGGCCGTCGGCGATCTCCAGCTCCTCGGGGGTGAACATCGTGGGGTCGGCCGTGATGTCGTAGGCGTCCTCGCTGGTCGCCAGGGCCACGCCGTTGCGGTCGGTGATCTCGCCGCGTTCGGCGGCCAGCACCTGGCCGACGTAGCGGTTCCGCTCGGCCTTGGCGGCGTACGTGCTCGCGTCGACGGCCTGCACCTGGAACAGGCGCACGACGAAGGCGAGCAGGACCAGGGTCAGGAGCACGCCGACCAGGCGCAGGCGGGGGCGCGGGCTGCCCAGCCGGATGGCCTTCGGGGCACCGGACCGGGGCGGGCCGGGGCGGCGGACCGGGCGGGCGCCGGGTCCGGGGCGCCGCGCGGCGGCCGGGCGGGCGGGTCCGGGCACCCGGCGGCGGGGCGGTTCCCTGTCGGACACTTCCGTCACCTGCCGGGAGTCGATGAGGGGGCGGGCGTGGGGGCGGCGGTCTCCGGGGCGGAGGGCGGGGCCGTCGCGGTGGCCCCGGCCCCGGGGGCCACGGGGACCCGGCCGCCGGAGGCGGGACCCGGGACGCCCTTGACCTCTCCGTCGGGGCCGAGGAAGGCGGGGCCGCCGCCGGGGACCATGCCGAGCTCGCGGGCGCGGCGCTGCAGGGCGTCGGGGGCGGAGTGGGCGTCGATGTCCCGCTGCAGGGCCTGTTCCTCGTCGGTGAGGTTCTTGGTCTCCCGCTGGAGGTCGTCGAGCTGGAAGGCGCCCTCGCTGAGGGCGGAGTTCAGCACCAGGAGGCCGATCAGACCGCCGCCGAGGAGCAGGACGACGAGGAGGACGAAGGGGGTGCGCGCCGCCTGGGCACGCCCGGTGGGGAAGAGCCGCGCGAGGCGTGCCGCCCTCCCCTTCAGTTCGGGTTTCCTACTCACTCGCGCTCCCCTGAGTCCGCCTGTCCCGCCCGCACGTCCGGTCCGTCGTCCCCCGTCCACTCATGCGCCCGGCGCACCCGTCCGCCTCACTCGAGGTCCTCCCGGATCCGCTGGGCGCCGCGCAGCCGCGCGGGGGCCGCGCGGCGGTTCTCGGCGATCTCCTCCTCGGTGGGGAGTTCGGCACCGCGCGTGAGCAGCTTGAGCCGGGGCTGGTAGCGCTCGGGGACGACCGGCAGCCCGGGCGGCGCGGTGGTGGCGGCGCCCGCCGCGAGCACCTGCTTGACCAGCCGGTCCTCCAGGGAGTGGTACGACAGCACGGCGATCCGCCCGTCCACGTCGAGGGCCTTCACCGCGGCCGGGATCGCCCGCTCCAGCACCGAGAGCTCGCCGTTGACCTCGATCCGCAGGGCCTGGAAGGTGCGCTTGGCCGGGTTGCCGCCGGTGCGCTTGGCGGCCTGCGGCAGCGCGTCCCGGATCAGCTCCACCAGGCGCGCGCTGTGCGTGAACGGCTCCTTCTCGCGCTCGCGCACGATCGCGGCCACGATCCGCTTGGCCTGCTTCTCCTCGCCGTAGGCGCGCAGGATGCGGACGAGTTCGCCGGGCGGGTAGGTGTTGAGGACCTCGGCGGCGCTGACGCCGGCCGTCTGGTCCATGCGCATGTCCAGCGGGGCGTCCTGGGCGTAGGCGAAGCCGCGGTCGGCCTCGTCGAGCTGCATGGAGGACACCCCGAGGTCGAACAGGACCCCCTGGACGCGCGGGACGCCGAGCCGGGCGAGGACGTCGGGGAGCTCGTCGTAGACGGCGTGCACCAGGGTGGCCCGCTCGCCGAAGGGGGCGAGCCGTTCGCCGGACAGGCGCAGGGCCTCCTTGTCGCGGTCCAGGGCGACGAGCCGCGCCTCGGGGAACCGCCGGAGCAGGGCCTCGCTGTGGCCTCCGAGGCCGAGGGTGCAGTCGACGGCCACCGCTCCCGGCCGTTCCAGGGCGGGCGCCAGCAGGTCCAGGCACCGCTGGAGCATCACCGGGACGTGTCGGCTCTCTCCCGCCCCTCGCCCACCGCCACCCTCATTCGGAAGCGCTTCGCGCCCTTTCACTCTGGGCCCTCTCAGGTCCGGCGCGGCCGTGACGCACCGCCGGGCTTCCGCCCTCCCCGCGAAGGGGTGGCCGACCGGCGCCGGAAGCGTCGGCCGGCCGGGAACGGAAGGAGGCCGCGCCGTACGTACGCGCCGCGCACGCGGGGAGATCCCCGCGTGCGCCGGGATCTCCGGGAAAATCTCCGGGAAAACAGTGCAGCGGATGGTCTCGCCTCCCGCTTCGCGTCACTTTAGTCCACGGTGTCGCCCGGTCAACCAACCGGCCTGCGCGTCGTGGTCCGCTCCGGGGATCAAGGCGCGTACCGGCCGGAACCGCTCCTGGGAGGGGACTCACACCACTCTTGTGGGTTACCTCACACCGGGGGTCGATGACGCTCTTTGTCCCCCTCGCAGCGGGCTCGACGCCCCAGTGGCCAGTAACGTCATGAGTATGACGACTTCTGCATCGGTTCCCGCAGGCTCCGCAAGCACCGACGCCGGCCACGGCACCGTCACCGACCGCCTGGTCGCGGCCAACCAGCAGTACGCCTCCGCGTTCACCGACCCCGGGATGGACGCCCGGCCGGTGCTGCGCGTCGCCGTGGTGGCCTGCATGGACGCCCGGCTCGACCTGCACGCCGCGCTCGGCCTCGAGCTGGGCGACTGCCACACCATCCGCAACGCGGGCGGTGTCGTCACCGACGACGTGATCCGCTCGCTGACCATCAGCCAGCGCGCGCTCGGCACCCGCAGCGTGGTCCTCATCCACCACACCAACTGCGGTCTGGAGTCCATCACCGAGGACTTCCGGCACGACCTGGAGATGGAGGTCGGCCAGCGTCCCTCCTGGGCCGTGGAGGCCTTCCGGGACGCCGACCAGGACGTGCGCCAGTCGATGCAGCGCGTGCGCACCTCGCCGTTCCTGCTGCACACCGACGACGTGCGCGGCTTCGTCTTCGACGTGAAGACCGGTCTGCTGCGCGAGGTCGACCCCGCCTGACCGGCCGTCCGCCCCGGAGATCGCCCGGACCCCGGGTCCCGCAAAGGTCTCAGGGCCCGACATATCACCGCCGGTTGTCCACAGGCGAGTGACACGAATCGGTAACGGCGGCAAGAATGCGGGAGTGGCGTCGCGCGGAACTTTTCCCGCGTGGCGTCCGTGATTCGGGGTGGGCCGGTCCGTACCGCGAGGCGTCGGCCCGGGACATGTGGGGAACCCCGCTCCTTCACCGGAGCGCGGGGAAAGGCCTAGGAGGGCCGGGTGACGACCTATGACGATCGTGCGAGCCATGGGGGCGCCCCCGACCGAGCGTACGCGGGGGTGGGGGACGACCTGACCTCCGTGGTCGAACGCGTGCGGGCGTCGGTGGAGGGCGTGATCGAGGGCAAGCCCGAGGTCGTGCGGCTCTCGCTGACCGTACTGCTCGCCGAGGGGCACCTGCTCATCGAGGACGTCCCGGGAGTCGGCAAGACGATGCTGGCCAAGGCGCTGGCGCGGTCCATCGACTGCTCGGTGCGGCGGATCCAGTTCACGCCGGACCTGCTGCCCTCGGACATCACCGGCGTGTCCATCTGGGACCAGCAGCGCCGGGACTTCGAGTTCAAGCCGGGTGCCATCTTCGCGCAGGTGGTGATCGGCGACGAGATCAACCGCGCGTCGCCGAAGACGCAGTCCGCGCTCCTGGAGTCGATGGAGGAGCGGCAGGTCACCATCGACGGCAAGACCTACGAGCTGCCCAGCCCCTTCATGGTGGTGGCGACGCAGAACCCGGTCGAGATGGAGGGCACCTACCCGCTGCCGGAGGCCCAGCGCGACCGCTTCATGGCCCGCGTCTCGGTCGGCTACCCGAGCCCGGAGGCCGAGCTGCAGATGCTGGACGTGCACGGCGGTGTCTCCCCGCTGGAGGACCTCCAGCCGGTGGCCCACGCGCACGAGATCGTGAAGCTGATCGAGGCGGTGCGCGGCGTCCACGTCGCCGAGCCGGTGCGCCGGTACGCGGTGGAGCTGGTCTCCGCCACCCGCACGCACCCCGACCTCAGGCTCGGCGCCTCCCCGCGCGCGACGCTGCACCTGCTGCGCGCGGCGAAGGCGGCCGCGGCCCTGAACGGCCGGGAGTACGCGCTGCCCGACGACGTGCAGGCGCTCGCCCCGGCCGTGCTCGCCCACCGCCTGCTGCCCACCGCGCAGGCCCAGCTCAACCGCCGTACCGCGGAGCAGGTGGTCCAGGAGATCCTGCAGCACACCCCGGTGCCCGCGTCGGCACCGCAGCACAGCGGCTTCGGCCTGGGCCGCGGCGGCCCGGGCCACGGCCAGCAGCCGCCCCGGGGGCTGTGATGGCCGCCGGCGCCGTCCACGCGCAGGGCGAGGAGGGCGGCGGGGGCGGTGTCCGGACGGCCCTGTCGGGACTGACCACCCGCGGGCGCTCCTTCCTGGCCGCCGGCGTGGCCGCCGCGGTCTGCGCGTACGTCCTGGGGCAGGGCGACCTGCTGCGGGTCGGGCTGCTGCTGGCGGTGCTGCCGCTGGTGTGCGCGACCGTGCTGTACCGCACCCGCTACCGGGTCGCCGGCAGCCGCCGCCTCTCCCCCGGACGGGTCCCGGCCGGTTCCGAGGCACGGGTGCACCTGCGGATGGACAACGTCTCGCGGCTGCCCACGGGCCTGCTGATGCTCCAGGACCGGGTGCCCTACGTGCTGGGCCCGCGTCCGCGGTTCGTGCTGGACCGGGTGGAGGCGGGCGGCCGCCGCGAGGTGTCCTACCGGGTCCGCTCCGACCTGCGCGGCCGCTATCCGCTGGGCCCGCTGCAGCTGCGCCTGTCCGACCCGTTCGGGATGTGCGAGCTGACCCGGTCCTTCTCCACGTACGACACGCTGACGGTGATACCGCGCGTGGAGCCGCTGCCGCCGGTGCGGCTGAGCGGTGAGGCGCAGGGGTACGGCGACGGGCGGCAGCGTTCGCCGGCGCTGGCCGGCGAGGACGACGTGATCCCGCGCGGGTACCGCTACGGCGACGACCTGCGCCGTGTGCACTGGCGCTCCACCGCGCGCCACGGCGAGCTGATGGTGCGCCGCGAGGAGCAGCCCCGGCGCGCGCGGTGCACGGTGCTGCTGGACACCCGCGCCGTCGCCTACCGGGGGGCGGGCCCGGACTCGGCGTTCGAGTGGGCGGTGTCGGGCGCGGCCTCCGTGCTGGTGCACATGCTGGAGCGCGGCTTCTCGGTGCGGCTGCTGACCGACACCGGCGCCTCGGTGCCCGGCGAGGGTTCCGACGGTTTCGCGGGGGTGAACCAGGAGTCGGCGGACGCGGCCGGGCTGATGATGGACACCCTCGCCGTGGTGGACCACTCCGACGGGGCGGGTCTGTCCCGCGCCCACGACGTGCTGCGCGGCGGGGGCGAGGGGCTGCTGGTGGCCTTCCTCGGCGATCTCGACGAGGAGCAGGCGGCGGTCCTCGCCCGGATGCGGCGGCGCAGCGGGGGCGCCCTCGCCTTCCTGCTGGACGGCGGGACCTGGCTGCGGGAGCCGGCCGGTGTGCCCGGCCGGCCGTCGGACCGGGGCGGGGAGCGGCTGCGGATGCTGCGCGAGGCGGGCTGGACGGCCCTGGCGGTGCCGCGGGGCGCCTCGCTGGAGGAGCTGTGGCGGCAGGCGGACCGGGAGCGCTCGGGCCTGGCCGCGGCGAGCGGTGGGGAGGGACCGTGATCAGCGGGCGGACGAGGCTGGCACTGACCGCGTGGGCGGCCACCCTGATGACGGCGTGCGCCCTGCTGCCGCTGGTCGATCCGCCCCTGTGGATCCTCCAGGCGGCGCTCGCCCTGGCGGTGCAGTCGGGCGTGGGCGCGGCGGCCCGCCGGGTGCCGCTGGCGCGGGCGCTGACGGTGGCGGCGCAGGTGCTCGTCGCCCTGGTGCTGCTGACGGTGCTGTTCGCGCGTGAGCACGCCTTCGCCGGGCTGATACCCGGCCCGGACGCCTTCCGGTTCTTCTCCGCCCTGCTGGAGCAGGGCGGGGAGGACGTCGGCCGGTACGCGATCCCGGCGCCGCTGACCGACGGCATACGGCTGATGCTGATCGGCGGTGTCCTGGTGATCGGGTTGCTGGTGGACACCCTCGCGGTGACCTTCCGCAGCGCGGCCCCCGCCGGGCTTCCGCTGCTCGCCCTGTACTCCGTGGCCGCGGGGCTCTCCGACGGCGGCGTCGACTGGCTGTGGTTCCTGCTGGCGGCGGCCGGTTACCTGATGCTGCTGCTCGCCGAGGGACGTGACCGGCTCTCCCAGTGGGGGCGGGTCTTCGCCGGGGCGGCGCGCGGTCCCGGCGGGGGGCCGGGCGGGGCCGTCCCCCCGGTGCGCACCGGCCGGCGGATCGGTGTGCTCGTGCTGGGCATCGCCCTGGTGGCGCCGCTCGGCCTGCCCGCGATGAACGGCGGCCTGCTGGACGCCACCGGTGCGGGCGTCGGCCCGGGCACCGGCGGTGGCGGCACCATCTCGGCGGTGAACCCCCTGGTGTCGCTGCGCGACTCGCTGAACGTGGAGGAGGACCGCGAGGTCATGTCGGTCCGCACCGAGGCGGCGGACGCCTCGGACCTGTACCTGCGGATCGTGTCCCTGGACGACTTCGACGGCACCACGTGGAAGCCGTCCAAGCGCTCCATCACCACCGTGCCCGACGGCGCGTTCCCGACCCCCGTGGGGCTCGGTCCCGAGGTCGAGCGCACGGAGATCGGCACGACGATCTCGACCGCCGACTGGTACGGCCAGGACTGGCTGCCGATGCCGTACCCGCCGAGCGGGGTGAGCGTCAAGGGCGACTGGCGCTACGAACCGGTCGGCATGACGCTGGTCGGCGACCACGGCCAGAACACCCGCGGCCTGACGTACGAGGTGCGCAGCCTCGCCCTGCAGCCCACGGCGGAGCAGTTGGCGAAGGCCCCGGAGCCGGCGCCCGCCCTGGTGCGCGAGTACACCGAGCTGCCCGAGTCGCTGCCGGCCGTGGTGTCCCGGACCGCCCGTGAGGTCACCGCGGACGCGGACAACGCCTACGACCGGGCGGTCATGCTCCAGGAGTACTTCACGCTGAACGGCGGCTTCGAGTACGACACCGAGGTGGACGTCGGCAGCGGTTCGCAGGGCATCGCCCGCTTCCTGCGGGACAAGCAGGGCTTCTGCGTGCACTTCTCCTTCGCGATGGCGTCGATGGCCCGTTCCCTGGACATACCGGCGCGGGTGGCGGTGGGCTTCGCGCCCGGCACCCCGCAGGCGGACGACAGGATCTCGGTCGGGCTGCGGGACGCGCACGCCTGGCCGGAGCTGTACTTCGAGGGCGTGGGCTGGACCCGTTTCGAGCCGACCCCGACCCGCGGTTCGGTGCCGTCCTACACCGTGCCGGACAGCGCGGACAGCACGCTGCCCGACCCGGCCGAGCCGTCCGAGACCGCGTCCTCGGAGCCGTCCGCCGCTCCCTCCCGGAGCGAGGGCTGCACGCCGGAGCGCAGGAGGATGGACGCGTGCGAGAGCGAGTCGCCGCAGGCGGCGCTGCCCGCGGGGGACGACGGGCCGAAGTGGCCCGCGCTGCTGGCCTGGGCGCTGGGCGGCCTCGCCGTCCTGGTGCTGCCGCTGGCGCCGATGCTGTGGCGGATGAGGACCCGGGCGGGACGGCTGGGCGCGCACGGCCGCTCGGAGGCGGACGTGGCGCCGTACGTCCTGGCCGCCTGGGACGAGCTGAGCGACACGGCGTGGGACTACGGCATCCCGCCGGACGAGTCGCTGACCCCGCGCAAGGCGGCCGCCCGGATCGTGCGGCTCGGGCATCTCGACCAGGCCGCGGCGGCCTCGGTGCACCGGCTGGCCGACGCGGTCGAGCAGGTGCTGTACGCGCCGCGGCCGCGGCCGGCGACGGGGCCGGCGGACGACGTGCGCCGGGTGGCCGCCGCCCTGCGGTCCGGGGCGGGCCGTGGCGTCCGGCTGCGGGCGCTGTTCGCCCCGCGCTCCACCGTGCGCGTGGTGTGGGCGGCGTCGGCCCGGTGGTCCGGCGTCCGGGAGCGGGTTCTCGCGCTGCGGCCGACGTGGCGCAGGCCGTCGGCATGGCGCAGGCCGTCGCGCCAGCGGGGCTGAGCCGGTCGGCCCCGGTCGGCGGGGAAGGGCGGGGAGGAAGCGGAAGGAAGCGGGGGCGGGACGGCTCGGCCGGCCCGCCCCCTCCCGCGTGCGTGACCGCGTCCGCGCCCGGACGTGACACGGGTCAGGACGTGACACGGGTCAGGGGGCGGCCACCTCGGCGGTGGCCGCCCCCTGACCCGTGTCTTCAGCTGTTTCCCGGGAGCGGCGCGGAGAGCTAGTGGCCGCCCTGTTCGTCGCGACGGCGCTGCCAGCGCTCCTCTATGCGGTTCATCATGGAGCGCCGCTGTCTGCCCTGCCGGCCGGCCTGGGGGGCGCCCGGGGTGCCGACGGCCTGCTCACCCGGCTTGGGCGCCTTGCGCCAGCCGGTCACGGCGAGGACCGCGCAGCCCAGCATCACGAGGAATCCCACGACGCTGAGCCAGACCTGCTGGGCGACCATACCGGCCATGAGGAGCGCAATACCTACGAGGAAGCCCGCGACCGCCTGGTAGACCCGCCGCCGGGTGTACGTACGCAGCCCGCTTCCCTCAAGCGCCGACGCGAACTTGGGATCTTCGGCGTACAGCGCTCGCTCCATTTGCTCGAGCATGCGCTGCTCGTGCTCCGAGAGCGGCACGGAGTCCTCCTCATCGTGCAGTCGCCGGGGCGACCCGGGGGGTCCCTTCAGGATAGGCGGGGAATCGCCCCCGTGAAACCCGCCCCTCTGCGCCAATTGGCCAACCGGACCCGCCATGGACGTCCGGCCGCTGAGGCATCTCTTTCCCCGACGGCCGACCCGTCATGCCGGACGGTCTCCCTCGATCATACGGCGCCAAGCCGCCATTCGGGGGGTCCGGGGCACACTCCGTGCCCGGACCGGGCTCCGGACGCGCCGCTGATCAGCGGCGCGTCACCCGCGTCCGCTCAGGCGCCGGGCGCCTCGGCGGCCCCGGGCGTCCCGCCGAGCACGTGGAGCTGCGTGGCCACGGAGTGGAAGGCGGCGAGCTCGGCCGCCGCGGCCTCCAGCTCCAGCAGCGCGTCCAGGGCCCCGGGCTCGGTGTCCACGAGGGCGCCGGGAACGAGGTCGGCGAAGACCCGCACGCCGTGCACGGAGCCGACCACGAGGCCCGCCCCCTCGACGAGTCCGGTGAGCTGCTCGGCGGTGAAGCGGCGCGGCACGGGGTCGCCCGTGCCCCACCGGCCGTCCGGGTCGCCGAGCGCCTGCCTGGCCTCCTTGAAGTGACCTGCGAGGGCGCGGGCCAGCACGGCGCCGCCGAGGCCCGCGGCCAGCAGGCTGAGGACGCCTCCGGGACGCAGGGCGGCCACCGCGTTGCGGACGCCCTCGGCCGGGTCGTCGACGTACTCCAGGACGCCGTGGCACAGCACGGCGTCGTAGCCGCCGCGCTCGGCCACGTCGAAGAGGCCGCGCACGTCGCCCTGGACTCCCCGGACCCGGTCGGCGGCGCCCGCCTCGGCCGCGCGGCGCTCCAGGGCGAACAGCGCGTTGGGGCTGGGGTCGACGACGGTGACCCGGTGGCCGAGGAGGGCCAGGGGGACCGCGAAGTTGCCGCTGCCGCCGCCGGTGTCCAGGACGTCCAGCGCCTGCCGCCCCGTCGCCCCGGCCCGGCGCTCCAGGGCTTCCCGGAGGACCTCCCAGACCACGGCGGTGCGCAGGGCGGCGCGGGGCCGCGAGGGGTCGGAGCGCAGCGACACGGTGTGCGGGTGGTGGGAGGCGGGCGGGCGCATCGGGTCCGACACGGCAGTTGACTCCTCGGCGCGGCACCGCCTCATCCTCGGCGGAGCGATCGGGCTCCCTCCCCGGACCGGAGCGCGCCGGTCCGGGGAGGGGTTCAGGCTCCCTCCACCCTATTGCCTGCGGCCCGGTGCCAGGTCACCTGCCCGTGCCGTCCCGGGGCTCCGCCGCGGCCGGACGGTCAGCTCGCGTCCGGGACGCCCCGGACCGGACCGCCGTCCGCGTCCCCGCCCGGGGCGCGGTCCTCCGGCCGGTCCGCGTCCCCGTGGGGGTGGGGGAGGACCGGCTGGAGGGCGAGCATGCGCTCCACCAGACGCAGGAACACCCCCACGTCCCGTATCAGGTCGTCGGCGTCCCGCCCGCTCGCCGCGCCCCGGATGCCCGCCTCGGCCCGGGCGCGGCGCCGGGCCCCGGAGGCGAACAGCGCGCTCCACTCGGCGAGCTCGGGCGCGATCTCGGGGAGCACTTCCCAGGCGCTCCTGATCCTGGCCCGGGCCCGGGGCGAGGTCTCGGGCCGGCCGCGCGCGGCGAGCACGGCGGCGGCGGTGCGCAGGGCGGCGAGGTGGGCCGTCGCGTAGCGCTCGTTGGGCGTGTCGAGGACGGTGGCCTCGTCGAGTCCGGCACGGGCCTGGGCGAGCAGGTCGAGAGCGGCGGGCGGGGCCGAGGCGCGGCGCAGTACGGGGTGGACGTCGCTCGCCGGGCCGTTCAGTGAGGGGGCAGGGCCGGTTGCGCGGCGCCGGCGGGCGGCGGCTGCGGACGAGTGGGCCATGACGAACCTCCTGTCGTCTTCGTGACGGCACGCCCGGACACGAGGTGCCGTATGGGCTCATCGTGCGGTATGGCACTGACAATCCGTTCTGACCTGGTCTTTTGCTTCGACCTGACGTTCGGACCGGCTTTTGCGGTGACCAGCCGGTTCAGAAGTTCCGCGGGGTGGCGGAAGAGGGGACGCAGGGGGAGCGCGGCGCACGATCCGCCCGGGCCCGCCGTCTCGGCTCGCGGCCTCGGGCTCGGGGGACCCCGGGGGTGGGCGTTCCGCGGGGTCGAGGCCGAGGCGGGGCCCGGCTCGCCGATCGCCGTCGAGGGTCCGTCCGGGTCGGGCCGCACCTGTCTGCCGCTCGCGCTCACCGGGCGGATGCGGCCCGCGGAGGGCCTGCTGCCGGTGGTGGCGATCGGGGTGCGGCAGACGCTGGCCCTGATGCCGGTGCCGCACCGGGCGCCCGGGCCGCAGGTGGCGCGGGCGGCCGGGACGGTGGGCTTCCTGTTCCTGGTGACGGCGTGCTTCGCGGCGATCGTGCAGTGGCTGAACGCGCGCTTCGGAGCGGCCGGCCGGCTCCTCGTCCTCGCCCCGCTGATGCTCCAGCCGACCTCGGCGGGCGGCACGCACCCCGTGCGGACCAGTCCCGGCTTCTTCGACGCGCTGCACCCCTTCCGGCCGATGACCCATGTCGTCGAGGCGCTCCGGCGGCTCGTCACGGGCGGCGGTCTCGGGCCGTGCGGCAGGCGTGCGCCGTACCGGCGACCTTCACCGCGGGCGCCCTCGCGCTGACCGCGCCGACCGCCCGCCGCCGGCAGGTGCGGGCCCCGGACCGGCTGCACCCGGGGCTGAGCCTGTGAACGGACCGGCCGGCGCTCCTGTGAGAATCGGGGCCATGGAACGCAGCAGCACCACGCCGGGCGGCAGCGCCCGGCGCGAGGCCACCCGGCAGAAGCTCTACGAGGCGGCCGTCACCCTCATCGCCGAACAGGGCTTCTCCGCCACCACCGTGGACGAGATCGCCGAGCGGGCGGGGGTCGCCAAGGGCACGGTCTACTACAACTTCGCGAGCAAGTCGGTCCTCTTCGAGGAGTTGCTGCGGCACGGCGTCGGTCTCCTGGCCGCCTCGCTGCGGGAGGCGGCCGAGAAGACGGCCGGACGGGGCGGCGGCAGGGTCGACGCCCTGGACGCGATGATCCGCGCGGGCCTGGTCTTCATCGACCGCTACCCGGCCTTCACCCAGCTGTACGTGGCCGAGCTGTGGCGCACCAACCGGGCCTGGCAGTCCACGCTGACGGTGGTGCGGCAGCAGGCCGTGGCGGTGGTCGAGGACGTGCTGCGCGAGGGCGTGGCCGACGGCGAGTTCAGCGAGGAGATCGACGTCCCGCTGACGGCGGCGGCGCTGGTCGGCATGGTGCTGGTGGCCGCGCTGGACTGGAAGTCCTTCCAGCCGGAGCGCTCCCTGGAGGACGTGCACGCCGCCCTGTCCCGGCTGCTGCAGGGCCGGGTCAGCGGCCGCCGCTGAGGCCGGGCGGCGGCGCGGACGGGAGCGCCGGCCCTCCGGTGGCCGCGTCCCCCGCGGGCCACCGTCGGACCGGCGCCTTCCTCTCCCCCGTGGTTCCCCCGTGCATCCCCGCAGGACCCCCGTTCACGGTCGTCCCCCGGTTCCCCCGTGCCTCGCTCCCGCCGGCGGTTCCGGCGGAAGGAGCGGATCGCGGGCCGCTCCGTTCCGGCGCCCCGTGCCGCCGGTTCCGGGGCGTGCCCCTCTCCGTGGTCTCCACTCTCCCGTCCCCGCGGGCCGGGTCCCATCCGCGCGCGTACTCATCTCGGCGGCTAGGTACGGATACTCACGCCTGGGCGCACGTCCCCACGGCAGCGGCCCGGCGGCCGGGCACCCGTGCGGGGCGCCGGTACGCGGGGCCCGGCCCGCCCGCGGCGGCGGATAAAGTCCCTGGCATGGCACGGATTGCGGTGATCGGCGCCGGGATGGGCGCGATGGCGGCCGCCGCCCGGCTGGCCGTCGCGGGCCACCGGGTGGTGGTGTACGAGCGGACGGAGACGTACGGCGGCGCCCTGCGCCGGTGGGAGCGGGACGGGTTCGCCTTCGACACCGGCCCCGGCCTGTTCACCCTCCCCGCGGTGTACCGCGACCTCTTCGTCAAGACCGGCCGGGAGCCGCTGGAGGACTGCGTCGACCTGGTCCAGGTCGATCCGTCGTCGCGGCACGTGTTCGCGGACGGCACCCGGGTGTCGTTGCCGAACGCCTCGCGCGCGGGGGTCGTCGCGGCCCTGGACGAGGCGCTCGGAGCGGGCGCCGGCCGCCGGTGGGGCGACTTCCTGGTGCGGGCCCGCGAGGCCTGGGACCGGGCGCGCAGGCCGCTGCTGGAGGAGCCGCTGTGGCCGAACTGGCGGGTGCTGGCCGAGCGCGAGCCCTACCCGGCGGTCCCCCACAAGCGGCTGCTGCGCACCCGCCGGGCCGGCACCCTCGCCGAGGTGGGCGCCTGGGAGCTGCGGGACCCCCGGCTGGCCGCCCTCCTGGAGAGCCACGCGCTCGCCCACGGCCTGGACCCGCGCGACACCCCGGCGAGCGCGGCCGTGCTGCCGTACATGGAGCACGCCTTCGGCACCTGGTACGTGCGCGGGGGCCTGCGGGAGCTGGCGCGCGCGGTCCACGAGCGGTGCGGGGCCCGCGGGGTCGAGTTCCGCTTCGGCGCCGGGGTGGCCCGGATCCTGGAGAAGGACGGCCGGGCGGCGGGGGTGGAGCTCGACGACGGCACGGTGTCCGAGGCGGACCACGTGGTCGCCGGGGTGGACCCGCACCGGCTGGAGCGCATGACCGGGCACCCGCTGTACGGCGACGACGACGTGCGCCCCGCCCCCGCGGGCCCGCGGCGGCCCGGCCGGTTCACGGTGCTGCTGGCGCTGCGCGGGCCGCGCGAGTCCACGGCGGCGCACCGCACGGTGGTGCACGCCCCCGACCGCACGGCCGAGCTGGACTTCCTCACCGCCCCCGCCGGCGCCCCGGCACGGCCCACGGTGACGGTGCTGCGGCCGGACGACCCCGCCCTGCGCCCCGACGCGGAGCACGAGTCCGTGGTCCTGTCCGCCGCGGTGCCGCACGGGGTGGAGTGGGGCGCGGGAGGGGCCGGCGAGCGGTTCGCGGACCTGCTCGCCGAGGCCGCCGAGGCGGCCGTCCCCGGCCTGCGCGGGCGCGTCCTGTGGCGGGAGGTGCGCACGCCCGGCGACACCGGGGAGGAGACGGGAGCCGCGGGGGGAGGCGTGCCCGCCCCCGCCCTCGCCGCCGGCCGGGGCCGCTTCCTGCACCCGGCGAACACCACCCCGCTTCCGGGGCTGTACCGCGTCGGCGGCTGGTCCCACCCCGGAGGCGGCCTCCCGCACGCCGGCATGTCGGGCGCGCTGGTCGCCGGACTGATCGTGGAGGGGCCGGGGTTCCGGGGGTCCCAGTGAACCCCCGCGGGGCCCGGCCGCGCGTCAGAAGCGGTACTGCTCGTCGTACCCGTTGCCGTTGCCGTTCCCGGGCGTCCGCTCGTCCCCCTGGTACGGGTACGGCTGCTCCGGCGGGAGCTCGCCGCCGTAGGGGTCGTCGGCGCTGCGCTGCTGCGGGACCCACAGGCCGCCGGGCGGGGTCTGGCCGCCGTAGGCGTCGGCGTACTGGTCCTGGCCGTAGGCCTGCTGGCCGTACTGCTGGGGGTCGGCGTAGCCGGTGTCGTACGAGGTCCCGCCGTAGGTCTGGGTGCCGATGTACGGGTCGGAGTAGGCGGCGTACTGCTGCTGGCCGGTGGTGTCGTAGCCCTGCTGCTGGTCGTAGCCGGAGTAGTCGTAGGCGTAGCCCTGGTCGGTGTCCTGGGCGGCCGTCGCCGCGTACTGGTCCTGGGACGGGGCGGCGTACCCCGTATCGCCGTAGACGCCGTAGGAGCCGGTGTCGTCGGGCAGGGGCTGCGGCTCGTAGACCGCGGTGGCCCCGGTGTCCGACGTCCGGTCGGGACGCACGGGGGTGAACACGTCGTCGCGGTCGTAGTCGTCGTCCGTACCGGGGCCGTCCCGGTCGTCGCGGTGGCCGGCGGCCCCGTCGCCGGGGTCGCCGTGGCCGCCGTGATCGTCGTGGCCGTCGCCGGACGCCTCCAGGCCGGAGACCTCCAGGGTCGGTTCCCGGCGCCCGCGGTCACCGCGGCCCTTGGCCGCCAGCGTGGGGGCGTTGACCGCCCAGCCGGCCGCGAAGCCGCGGCGGAAGGACAGCGTGACGTAGGTCTGGCCGACCGCGAAGGCGGCGGCGCCCAGCCCGATGACGACGACGGACGGGATCAGCACGCCGAGCACGACGCCGAGGAACCCGACGAAGGCGAGCAGCCGCCAGCGCAGGCGCGCCTTGTACTGCAGCAGCACCTCGCCGAGCAGCCACAGCGCGACGATGCCGAACGCGATGTAGAGGACCGTCCAGCCCATGTACGCCCCTCTCCCCATGGCCGCTACGCAGTGTGTCGTACGCAGGTGCGACCGGTCTAGGTCCGCGGCGGGTGGTGCAGACCCAGGTTCTCGTAGATTTCCAGCGTCGCCGTGGAGTTGTTGAGCGTGATGAAGTGCAGTCCGGGCACTCCCTCGGCCAGCAGCCGCGCGCAGAACTCCGTGGCGAAGTCGATGCCAATGGAGCGTACCGCCGCCGGATCGTCCTTCGCTGCGAGGATCCGGTCTTTGAGGGCGTCCGGGAACGCGGCGTTACTCAGTTTTGGCAATCTTTCCAGCATCTTCACGCTGGTCACCGGCATGACCTCGGGAATCACCGGGGTCTCGCAGCCGGCCGCGTCGACTCGGTCACGCAGGCGCAGGTAGGACTCGGGGTGGAAGAACATCTGCGTGATCGCGTAGTCGGCGCCGGCCCGGCACTTGTCGACGAAGTGCGCGACGTCCGTGTCCCAGTCGGCCGAGCGCGGGTGCATCTCCGGGAAGGCGGCGACGCCGACGCAGAAGTCGCCCGACTCCTTGATGAGCCGGACGAGTTCGGCGGCGTAGGTCAGGCCCTGCGGGTGCGGCACCCAGTCACCCATCGGGTCGCCGGGCGGGTCGCCGCGCACGGCGAGCATGTTGCGGATGCCGGCGTCGGCGTACTGGCCGATGATGTTGCGCAGTTCGGCGACGGAGTGGTCGACCGCGGTGAGGTGGGCGACCGGCGTGAGGGTGGTGTCGGCGGCGATCTGCTCGGTCGCCTTCACCGTGCCGGCCCGGGTGGAACCGCCCGCGCCGTACGTCACGGAGACGAAGCTGGGGGCCACGGCCTCGACCCTGCGGAGCGCGTTCCAGAGGTTGCGCTCGCCCTTCTCCGTCTTGGGGGCCCAGAACTCGAACGAGTACGTCGTCTTTCCGGCGGCGAGCATGTCGCGCACCGTGCGGGCGCGATCAGTCCTGGTGGATGCGGTTCCGAGGGCCATACCGGCAGGCTAGCCAGGGAACGGCGGTCACCCAACCGAAAGCAAGATATTTGTCTGATATGCCGACTTACTGTCCGCCCTTTGGACAGATCCGGGACGCGCGGGGGTCATCCGGCGTCCGCGGCGGCCTGCCGCAGCCGCTCGGCGAAGGCGGCCGCCGCCGCTCCCGGGTCGTCGGCCTCGGTGACGGCCCGCACGACGACCACCCGGCGGGCGCCGGCCTCCAGGACCTGGTCGAGGTTGCCGAGGTCGATGCCGCCGATGGCGAACCAGGGGCGCCGGGTGCCGAGGGCGGCGGTGTACCGGACCAGGCCGAGGCCGGGGGCGGGGCGGCCGGGCTTGGTGGGGGTGGGCCAGCAGGGGCCGGTGCAGAAGTAGTCCACGCCGGGCTGGGCGGCGGCCGCGGCGGCCTCGGACTCGGCGTGCGTGGAGCGTCCGACCAGGATGCCGTCGCCCAGGATGCGGCGGGCCGCGGGGACGGGCAGGTCGCCCTGGCCGAGGTGGAGGACGTCGGCGCCGGCGGCGTGGGCGACGTCCGCGCGGTCGTTGACCGCGAGCAGCTTGCCGTGCCGGGCGCAGGCCTCGGCGAGGACCGCCAGGTGCTCCAGTTCCTCGGCGGCCTCCATGCCCTTGTCCCGCAGCTGCACGATGTCGACCCCGCCGGCCAGGACGGCGTCCAGGAACTCCGGGAGGTCCCCCTGGCGCTTGCGGGCGTCGGTGCAGAGGTAGAGCCGGGCGTCGGCGAGCCGGGCGCGGGCGGTGGCGGCTGCGGTGTCGGGCATGCGGAGGTCCCCCCGGGGTGTCGGTGTGTCGCGGCGTCGCGGCGTTCGGGCCCGGGGGGGGGGGGGGGAAGGAGGGGGGGGGGGACGGGACAGAAGGTGTGTGCGTCAGGGGAGGGTCGTTCCGGTGTTGCATAAAAAAAGGAGAAGAACACA
>NZ_JBVITR010000007.1:0-9466 GCF_055574875.1 Streptomyces sp. NPDC034670 | reverse complement strand
GTGGTGGCGGCTGCGGTGTTGGTGCGTGGGAATCCCTCTCTGGTGGTTGGTTTGTTCCGTCGTAGGGGTGTTCGGTCCCGGCTCCCTGGACGGCCCGCCGGCGGGCCGCCCCGGGCCGGGGCGTGTGCGCCGCAGGGGGACCTTATGCCGGTGCCGCGGAGAACCGCGAGACGCCCCCGGCCCGGCGGCTCCCGGGACGGGCGGGGCGGCGGCCCCGTGGGACGCCGCCCGGGCCGTACGAGGAGGGCCCGGGCGGCCGGCCGGTGCGGTGCGGGCCCGGCGTTCGCGGACCGCGGACGCCGGGCGGTCAGGGGTGGATCAGACCGCGAGCGCCTGGGCGCGGCGCTTCACCTCCGTGCCGCGGTTCTCGCTCAGCGCCTGCGCGGGTGTGCCCGGCAGTGTGGGGTCGGGAGTGAACAGCCACTCCAGCATCTCCTCGACCGTGAAGCCGTCGTCCCGCAGGAGCGTCAGGGTGCCGGTCAGGCCCTTGACGACCTTGTCCCCGTCGATGAAGGCGGCGGGGACGTGCAGCGCACGGTTCTCACCCCGGCGTACGGCGATGAGCTGGCCTTCCTTGACCAGCTGCCGGACGCGCGTCACCTCGACGCCGAGCTTCTCGGCGATGTCGGGAAGGGTGAGCCAGTCGGGGACGAGAGCATCGATCTTTGCGTCAATCTCGGTCACGGGAACAAGCCTGCCACCTGCCGCCGACAGTCGGAAGCCAGCCCCGTCCAGCCGGGCGGACGCGTCCGGCGTCCGTCACGCGATCGCCGACTTCAGCGGCCGCGCCGGGTCCGCCAGCGGCTCCGGGTCCATCGCCGTGCCCGCCTCGATCAGCCGGCGCCCCTGGGCCAGGTCCCGGGGCCGTCCCACCGCCAGCAGCGCGACCAGGCGCGACCCCCTCAGCCAGCACACGGTCCACGCCGGGTCGGCCGGGTCCCCGCGCCACACGGTCCGGTCGGCGCCCCCGTGGTGTCCCGCGTACTGGACGAAGCGCCCGAACTGCTCGGACCAGAAGTACGGCACCGGGTCGTACACCGCCGGCGCCCGGCCGGTGGCCGCGCCGAGGATGTTCGCGGCGACCGTGCGCGGTCCCTGGAGGGCGTTGTCCCAGTGGTGGACCAGCAGGCGTTCGCCGTACCGCCCCGAGGGGAAGGAGGCGCAGTCGCCGACCGCGTAGACGTCCGGCGCGGAGGTCGCCAGGTGCCGGTCGGCGACGACCTCGCCGTGCGCCCCGAGCGCGATCCCGGAGCCCGCCAGCCAGGCCGTGGCGGGCCGGGCGCCGATGCCGACGACCACGGCTCCCGCGGGCAGCCGCGTGCCGTCGCCGAGGACCACGGCACCGGGCTCGACGCGCTCCACGCGCGCACCGGTGCGCAGGTCGACGCCGGCCTCGGCGTACCAGGCGGTCATCGGGGCGGCCACCTCGGCGGGCAGCGTCCCGGCGAGCGGCCGTCCGGCGGCCTCCACGACGGTGACCGCGCAGCCCGCCTCGCGCGCGGCGGTGGCGAACTCCGCGCCGATCCAGCCGGCGCCGACCACCACGACGTCGTGCTGCCGGGCGAGGACCGGCCGCAGCCGTTCGGCGTCGTCCAGGGTGCGCAGCAGGTGCACGCCGGCGACGCCCTCCGCGCCCGGCAGCCGGACCGGTTCCGCACCGGTGGCGACCACCAGGACGTCGTAGGGGACGGGCCCGGCCTCCGTGTCCAGTTCGCGGTCGCCGGGGCGCAGGCCGAGCACCTCGCAGCCGAGCCGCAGTTCGACGCCGAGCGTCTCGAAGTCGACGTCGAAGGCGGAGCTCTCGGCCGTGCCGAGCAGCATCGCCTTGGACAACGGCGGCCGGTCGTACGGCTGGTGGGGCTCCGCGCCGATCAGGGTCACGGTGCCGGTGAAGCCCTGTTCCCGCAGGGCGACCGCGGTCTGCACACCGGCCATGCCCGCGCCCGCCACCACCACCCGCCGCGGCCCGGACGGTCCCGGTTCCTGCCTCTGCTCGCTCACCCGATCACCTTAGACACCCGGAGGACACCCGGAGAACACCCGGAAGCCGTCCGCGGAACACCCGCGGGCGACCGCGGGCGACCACGCGCGCCTGACGGGGCGTCAGTCAGCGTCCGTCCGCCGCGAGCTGCTCCACGACGCTCGTCCCGCTGCCCGGCCGCGACTCCCACCGCCAGGTCTCCTCCAGCCGTATCCGCCCGTCGGGCAGCTCCACCACCGTCGACACGCAGTGCCCCGAGGCCGTCGTGCCGTCCCGCCTGAGCTGCACGTACCGGAAGTCCAGCCGGTCGCCCTCCCGGGTGCCCACCAGGTGTCCGCGCACGACGTCGCCGCCCGCGTACTCGGCCCAGACCTCGCCGTCCCGCTCGTGGTAGGCGAACCGGGTGCGGGTCCCGACCTGCCCCGGGGCCTGATCGGCCACGGGGGCGAGGACCAGACCGTCGAGCGAACCTGCCACCTTCGGACCTCCCTTACGCGTGCGACGCCCCGCGGGCTAGGGTGGCCACCGTAGAGCACTCGCGGGAGTCCGGACGCACCGGGCTGAGAGGGAGGCTGGCGGCCTCCGACCGTACGAACCTGATCCGGGTCATGCCGGCGAAGGGAGGGGCTGGACGCCCATGTCACCCGCGTCGTCCACGCGCACGCCGGACGTCCTCGTCGTCGGCGGCGGGATCATCGGCCTGGTCACGGCCTGGCGGGCCGCGCAGCGCGGTCTCGCCACGGCCCTGGTGGACCCCGAACCGGGCGGCGGCGCCGCCCGGGTGGCCGCCGGGATGCTGGCCGCCGTCACGGAACTGCACTACGGCGAGCAGACCCTGCTCGGCCTGAACCTCGCCTCCGCGCGCCGCTACCCGGACTTCGCGGCCGAGCTGGCCGAGTGCGCGGGACGGGACCTCGGCTACCGCCGGTGCGGCACCCTCGCGGTGGCGCTGGACGCCGACGACCGCGCCCACCTGCGGGAACTGCACGCGCTGCAGCAGCAGTCGGGATTGGACTCGCACTGGCTGACCGGGCGGGAGTGCCGGCGCCTGGAGCCCCTGCTCGCGCCGGGCGTGCGCGGCGGTCTGCGGGTCGACGGCGACCACCAGATCGACCCGCGACGGCTGGCGGCGGCGCTGGTGACCGCGTGCGAGCGGGCCGGCGTGACCCTCCACCGCACCCGGGCCGAGCGGCTCACCGTCGCGCGGGACCGGGCGACGGGCGTCGTCACCTCCGACGGCACCGCGCTGGGCGCCGGGCGGGTGGTCCTGGCCGCGGGCAGCCTCAGCGGGCGGCTCGCGGGCGTCCCCGAGGACGTGCTGCCGCCCGTGCGTCCCGTGAAGGGGCAGGTGGTGCGGTTGACGATGCCCGAGCCCCCGGCGCGCTCGGCGCCCTTCCTGAGCCGGACCGTGCGGGCCGTGGTGCGCGGCAGCCACGTCTACCTGGTGCCGCGCGAGAGCGGCGAGCTGGTGGTCGGGGCGACCAGCGAGGAGCGGGGCTGGGACACGACCGTCACCGCGGGCGGGGTGTACGAGCTGCTGCGCGACGCCCACGAGCTGGTCCCCGGGATCACCGAGCTGCCGCTGGTGGAGGCCCGGGCCGGGCTGCGCCCCTGCTCCCCCGACAACGCGCCGCTGCTCGGCCCGACCGCGCTGGAGGGGCTGGTGCTGGCCACCGGCCACCACCGCAACGGCGTCCTGCTCACGCCGGTCACCGGCGACGCCCTGGCGCACGTCCTGACCACCGGGGAGCTCCCGGAGGAGGCCCGTCCCTTCACCCCCCTCCGCTTCGCCCCCCGGCACCCCACCGCCGCCGCACTCACGGAGCAGCCCGCATGAACATCTCGGTCAACGGCGAGTCCCGGCAGGTCGAGCCCGGCACGCCCCTCGACGCCGTCGTACGGTCGCTCACCGCGGCGTCCTCGGGAGTGGCCGCCGCCCTGAACGAGACCGTCGTCCCGCGCGCGCAGTGGCCCGCCACCGCCCTGGCGGAGGGCGACCGCGTGGAAGTGCTCACCGCCGTCCAGGGAGGCTGACCATGGCCGACGACCCGTTCGTCCTCGGCGGGACGTCCTTCACGTCCCGCCTGATCATGGGCACCGGCGGGGCGCCCAGCCTCGACGTGCTGGAGCGGGCCCTGACCGCGTCCGGGACGGAGCTGACGACCGTGGCGATGCGGCGGGTGGACCCGTCGGTGCACGGGTCGGTGCTGTCGGTGCTGGAGAAGCTGGGCATCCGGGTGCTGCCGAACACGGCGGGCTGCTACACCGCCGGGGAGGCCGTGCTCACCGCGCGGCTGGCGCGCGAGGCGCTGGGCACCGAGATGGTCAAGCTGGAGGTCATCGCCGACGAGCGCACGCTGCTGCCGGACCCCGTCGAGCTGCTGGAGGCGGCGGAGACGCTGGTCGACGACGGGTTCACGGTGCTGCCGTACACCAACGACGACCCGGTGCTGGCGCGGAAGCTGGAGGACGCCGGCTGTGCGGCGATCATGCCGCTGGGGTCGCCGATCGGGTCGGGGCTCGGGATCCGCAACCCGCACAACTTCCAGCTGATCGTGGAGCGGGCGCGGGTGCCGGTGATCCTGGACGCGGGGGCGGGCACGGCGTCGGACGCGGCGCTGGCCATGGAGCTGGGGTGCGCGGGGGTGATGCTGGCGTCGGCGGTGACGCGGGCGCAGGACCCGGTGCGGATGGCCGCCGCCATGCGGCACGCGGTGGAGGCGGGGCGGCTGGCCCGGCTGGCGGGGCGGATCCCGCGCAGGCACTTCGCCGAGGCGTCGTCACCCGCCCGGGGCCTGGCCGTGCTGGACCCGGAGCGGCCCGCGTTCTGACCGGCGGCGCGGGCGGCGGGCGCGTGCGTTGCGTCACAGGTCGGCAGCAGTCGTGCCCCGGACGGGGCCGGAGAGGTCGGGGGCGCCGGCGCCGGCTCGTAGACTCGCCTGCGTGGACACGACCCTTCAGGACCCTCTGGTCGGGCAGGTGCTCGACGGGCGGTACCGCGTCGAGGCGCGGATCGCGGTCGGCGGGATGGCCACGGTCTACCGGGCCGTGGACACCCGCCTCGACCGCATCCTCGCGCTCAAGGTGATGCACCCCTCCCTCGCGGCCGACGGCTCCTTCGTCGAGCGGTTCATCCGCGAGGCGAAGTCGGTGGCCCGGCTGGCCCACCCGAACGTGGTGCAGGTCTTCGACCAGGGCACCGACGGGGCGTACGTCTACCTGGCGATGGAGTACGTGGCCGGCTGCACCCTGCGGGACGTGCTGCGCGAGCGCGGCGCGCTGCAGCCGCGGGCCGCGCTGGACATCCTGGAGCCGGTGCTGGCCGCGCTCGGCGCCGCGCACCGGGCCGGGTTCGTGCACCGGGACATGAAGCCCGAGAACGTGCTGATCGGGGACGACGGCCGGGTCAAGGTCGCCGACTTCGGGCTGGTGAGGGCCGTGGACACGGTGACGAACACCGGCGGGACCGTGCTGGGCACGGTCTCCTACCTCGCGCCGGAGCAGATCGAGCACGGGACCGCCGACCCCCGTGTGGACGTCTACGCCTGCGGCATCCTGCTGTACGAGATGCTGACCGGGGGGAAGCCGCACGAGGGCGACTCCCCCGCGACCGTCCTCTACAAGCACCTGCACGAGGACGTGCCGCCCCCCTCGGCCGCGGTGCCCGGCATGGCGTACGAGCTGGACGAGCTGGTCGCGTCGGCGACCGCGCGCGACCCGGGGATCCGCCCGCACGACGCGGTGGCGCTGCTCGCGCGGACCCGCGAGGCGCGCGGCGGGCTCGGCGAGGAACAGCTGGACGCGGTGCCGCCGCAGGCGCTGGCGGCGGAGCACGACAACGCCGAGGACCGTACGAGCGTCATCCCGCGCGCGCTGACGTCCCCCACGCTCGGCTTCGCTCGCGCGGGGGACCCCCCATCCCGCCCGCTGCCCGTCGACGAGGACGACGGCGGCGGCCCGGGCTCCTTCCAGCGCACCAGCAGGCTCCCGTCCCCGCCGCCGCCGCCCCGGCGCCGCCTCGCGCCGCGGCGCGGTCCGGCGGCGGTCGTCGTGGCCGTGCTGCTGCTCCTGGGGGTGGGCACGGGCGTGTGGTACATCAACTCCGGCCAGTTCACCCAGGTGCCGCCGCTGCTGTCGAAGACCGAGCAGGAGGCCCGGGACCGGCTGGCGGACGCCGGGCTGGGCGTCGGTGACGTCGAGGAGGCGTACAGCGACACCGTGGAGCGGGGCACGGTGATCAGCACGGACCCGAAGGCCGGCGCCCGCGTCCGCGGCGACGCCCCGGTGTCGCTCGTCCTCTCCAAGGGTCCGCGGACCGTGCGGGTGCCCGACCTCGACGGCTACCGGCTGGACGAGGCGCGTTCCGTGCTGGAGGACGAGGGCCTGGAGCCGGGCATGGTCACCCGGGCGTTCAGCGAGGACGTGCCGCGGGGCTCCGTGGTCTCCACCGAACCGGTCAAGGGCACCGAGGTCCGCGCGGGCTCGGCGGTGGCGCTCACCGTGAGCAAGGGCAGCCCGGTGGCCGTCCCCGACGTGACCGGCGACGGCCTCGAGGACGCCCGCGCCGAGCTGGAGGAGGCCGGCCTGAAGGTGAAGGTCGCCGCCGAGCGGGTCCACTCCGGGCACGACGCCGGACAGGTGGCCCGGCAGAACCCCCCGGCCGGCCGCGAGGCCGCCGAGGGCGACACGGTGACGCTGACGCTGTCCAAGGGCCCGGAGATGGTCGAGGTCCCGGACGTGGTCGGCGACAGCGTGGACGAGGCCAGGGAGAAGCTGGCGGAGGCGGGCTTCCGGGTGAAGGAGGACCGCGGTCTGCTGGGGCTGTTCGGCGACACCGTCAGGGGCCAGTCCGTGGACGGCGGGGACACCGCGCCCAAGGGTTCGACGATCACCCTGAGGATCCGCTGAAGGACCTGCTGAAGGACCCGCCGGCGGGAGGATCCGCCGGCGGGTCGGGGCGGGGCCTGGGGACCGGGGCGGGGCCCGGGGGCCGGGGCGGGGCCCGGGGACCTGGGCGGGGCCCGGGGACCTGGGCGGGGTCCGGATCCGGGGGCGGGGCCGGAGTCGGGGGTTCCGGGGGACCGTGACACCCTTGACGGGTGAAGAGTCACCCGTCCGGCCCTGCCCGCAACCCCGTCGGCAGCCACGTCCCCGTGGCCGGGGGCCTGCACTCCGTCGGTCTGTCCTACGCCCGTGACCTGCGTGCCGAGGCCGTGCAGGTCTTCGTCGCCAACCCGCGCGGCTGGGCGACGCCGGCCGGGAACCCGAAGCAGGACGAGGCGTTCCGCGCGGCCTGCGCGGCCGGGTCGGTCCCGGTGTACGTGCACGCCCCGTACCTGATCAACTTCGGGTCCCACACCGGGGCGACCGTCGAACGGTCCGTGGAGTCGCTGCGGCACTCCCTGCGGCGCGGCCGGGAGATCGGCGCGCTGGGCGTGGTGGTGCACACCGGCAGCGCGACCGGCGGGCGGGAGCGGCCGGTGGCGCTGCGGCAGGTGCGGGAGCACATGCTGCCGCTGCTCGACGAGCTCACCCGGGACGACGACCCGTTCCTGCTGCTGGAGTCGACGGCGGGCCAGGGGGCCTCGCTGTGCTCGCGGACCTGGGACTTCGGGCCGTACTTCGAGGCGCTGGACGCCCATCCGAAGCTGGGCGTCTGCCTGGACACCTGCCACGTCTTCGCGGCGGGCCACGACCTGGCCGAACCCGGCGGGATGCACCGGACGCTGGACGCGCTGGTGGACACGGTCGGCGAGGGGCGGCTGAAGCTGGTCCACGCCAACGACTCCCTGGACGTGGCCGGGGCGCACAAGGACCGGCACGCGAACATCGGCGCCGGCCACATCGGCGAGGGACCGTTCCGGGAGCTGATGACGCACCCCGCGACCGCGGGCGTGCCGCTGGTCATCGAGACCCCGGGCGGCAAGGAGGGGCACGCGGCGGACGTGGAACGGCTGAAGAAGCTCCGGGACGGCTGAGCCGGCCGGACCGCCGGCCCCGGGGTCAGAGCTCGGGGCCCTCCCCCGGCTCCTCCTGGTAGGAGTAGCGCTGCTCCCTCCAGGGGTCGCCGATGTTGTGGTAGCCGCGCTCCTCCCAGAAGCCCCGGCGGTCGGCGGTCATGTACTCGATGCCGCGGACCCACTTGGGGCCCTTCCAGGCGTACAGGTGGGGGACGATCAGGCGCAGCGGGAAGCCGTGCTCGGCGGTCAGCAGTTCGCCGTCCTTGTGCGTGGCGAACAGGGTGCGCTCGGAGGCGAAGTCGGACAGCCTGAGGTTGGCGCTGAACCCGTACTCCGCCCACGCCATCACGTGGGTGACGTCGGGCGCGGGCGGGGCGATGTCCAGGAGGGTCCGGGCCGGGATCCCGCCCCATTCGGCGCCGACCATGCTGAACTTGGTGACGCAGTGCAGGTCGGCCACCACGGTGGTGTACGGCAGGGCCGTGAACTCCTCGTGGCTCCAGCCGTGCTTCTCGCCGTCGGCGGTGGCCCCGAAGACCCGGAACTCCCAGCGGTCGGGCCGGAACTTGGGGACCGGCCCGTAGTGCGTGACCGGCCAGCCCCGCTGCAGTCGCTGCCCCGGCGGGAGCTCGAACCGCGCCGTTCCCCCTGCTGCGCGCTCCCCCGATTCCCGTTCCGCCGGCTGACCCATGCCTCCATCCTGACAGACCCGGGGCAATGCCTTCGAACGGGCCCCGGCGAAAGGGCTCAACAGGCGGGTGAACGGGTGAAACGCGGACTTCCGTACTAAGTGAGGACTTACTGGAAGATATGCCCCGGCGGTGCAATCATGCGGCGCAAACCGCCCGTTCCCGCGTAAGGAACCCACGCGATGCAGAGCGACCCCGAGGTCATCGAACTCCTGAACGAGCAGTTGACCGCCGAGCTCACGGCGATCAACCAGTACTTCCTGCACTCCAAGCTCCAGGACCACAAGGGCTGGACGAGACTCGCCCGGTACACGCGCGAGGAGTCCTTCGACGAGATGCGCCACGCCGAGCTGCTCACCGACCGCATCCTGCTGCTCGACGGCCTGCCGAACTACCAGCGGCTGTTCCACGTCCGGGTCGGGCAGACGGTGACCGAGATGTTCCAGGCCGACCGGGAGATCGAGCTGGAGGCGATCGACCGCCTGCGCCGGGGGGTGGACGTCATGCGCACCAAGGGCGACATCACGTCGGCCAACGTCTTCGAGGCGATCCTGGCCGACGAGGAGCTCCACATCGACTACCTGGACACCCAGCTGGAGCTGATCGAGAAGATGGGCGAGGCGCTGTACCTGTCGACGGTCGTGGAGCAGTCCCAGCCCGACTCACCGGGCTCGGGGAAGGGCGGCCGCCCGGCGCACTAGCCCCCGGCGCGGCGGGCACCCCGGCAGGGCCCCGGGATGCCCCCGGGGCCTGGGGGGGGGGGGGGGGGGGGGGGGGGGGGGGGGGGGGGGAGGGGGATAGAGGCAGAGGCGTCCAGGAGATGCCGGCGCGGGGCG
>NZ_JBVITR010000006.1:132900-218560 GCF_055574875.1 Streptomyces sp. NPDC034670 | reverse complement strand
TTTCGTCACCGGGCTGGGTCCGGACGACGAGCGGCTGCTGCGGGAGCTGCTGGGCCGGGCCGGGGGCGACGGGGGGGACTGAGGCCGGATGGGGGTGTTCGTCTTCCTGCCGCTCGTGCTGCCGCTGACGGCCTGGCCGGTCGCGCGCCTGGCCGAGCAGCACCTGCACCCGCGCACCGCGACGCGGATGCTGACCGCGGTGGCCGCGGTGATGGCCACGTGCAGCACGCTCTGCCTGGCGCTGGTGATGGTGGTCGGCACCGCCCAGCTGCCCGGCAACCCGCTGCCCGACGGCTGGTCCGACCCCCAGGTCCGGGCGGCGGTCCCGTACGACGAGGTGGCGGGCAAGGCGGCGATCCCGGCCCTGTGCGCGGTGGTGCTGGCCTGCGCCCGCACCCTGTGGCGGCACGTGCGCACCCGCCGCCGCGCCCACCGCGCCCTGGCCGGCCTGCCGGACACGCAGGTGGCGGTCCTCCCCGACGGCGCCCCGTACGCGTACGCGCTCCCGGGCACCGCCTCCCACCGCGGCCGGGTGGTGGTCACCACCGCACTCCTCGGTCACCTCGCCCCCGCCGAACGGCGTGCCCTGTTCGCGCACGAGCGGGCCCACCTGGCCGCGCGCCACCACCGTTTCCTGCTGGCCGTCCGGCTGGCCGCCCGCGCCAACCCGTTCCTGCGGCCGCTGCACACGGCGGTGTCGTACACCACGGAGCGCTGGGCGGACGAGGAGGCGGCCCGCGCCGTCGGCAGCCGCCGCACGGTCGCCACCGCCATCGGCCGGGCGGCGCTGGTCTCCGGACCGGCCCCGCTGCCGGCGGCCTTCGCGTCCCCGGGTCCGGTCCCGCGCCGCGTGGCGGCCCTCCTCGCGCCGCCCCCGGCGCCGGGCCGCCGGCCGGCCGTGTTCACCTCGGTGGGCCTGGCGGCCTGGGGAGCGGCGGCGGGCACGGCCGTGTCGGCCATGTCCTCGGCGAACTCCGCCCTGACCCTGTTCCTGATCCTCCGCGCGGCGACCCCGCTGTAGCGGACCGCCCGGGCCGTGCGGGCCCCGGGGGCGGGCCCTCCGGACTCAGGACCGGTAGGGCTGCTGCTGCGGCTGCCCGTGCCCCTGGCCGCCCGGCCCGGCGGTGGCCTGCGCCTGGAGCTGCTCGGCCTGCTCCCTGGTCACCCGCTGCTCCGCGCCGCAGAAGGTGCACTGCGTCGCGTACTTCGTCGAGAACGGGAAGAGCGGCACGAAGAACAGCGTGAACTTCGTGACCCGCTTCCTGAGCGTGTGCGCGGACGGGTTCCCGCACTGCCCGCACACCAGGGTCAGTATCGCGAGCTGGTACAGGTACCCCTTGGTGCCAAAAATGATCATGTCGCCCATCCTTCCCGGGGCGCGGTCCACCGAACCGCCGTGCCGCGTGCCCCGCCACTGAGACCCGTGTCCCCCGGCTGCCGGTCGGCAGTCGGCCATGAGGCGGACGGGAGAACCGCCGCACCCGGCACGAGCCCCGCCCCCGGCCGACCCGACCCGTCTCCTCCACCGGCCGGCGCGGGGCCGGCGTGCGGGCGGCGCGCATTCTCACCGTCGCGTCCCGCGGCCCCGCCGCCCCGGCCCGGAGGGCCCCGGGGTCCTCCCCCGCGGCGTGATATCGCCCACGGAGGCCCTGACGGGGGGAAGGGTCGTGCGCCCCCGTCCCCGCCTCGAACGGGCCGGCATCCGCGTGAGCCCGCGCCTCAACGCCGGGACGCGCTCCCGCGGTACCGGTGGCGGGAAGCCGGACCGCGCCCTGCCCCCTGCCGCCCCGGTTTTCGAACAGTTCCCTGAACGGATCCCTGGACGGGTCCTTGAACGGGTAAAGGACTTTGCGGCTCCTTTACAGTTGGGGCAGCGGCAGGACATCCTGTTTCCGCACTTTGTCTTCCATGCGTTCGAGAAGGAGCGACGGTCTCCCGATGGGTGATCCTCCTAGTAGCAGCCGTGCCACTTCCCGCCGTCCGCGTCACGCGGCCGCACAGGGGGCGGGGGTGGCACGGTGACCGAGGTCCTGTTGCTCCTGCTCGCCCTGCTGCTGACGCTGGCCTGCGGGGTGTTCGTCGCGGCCGAGTTCTCCCTGACCACCGTCGAGCGCGGTGATCTGGAGCGGGCCGCCGAGGCCGGCGAGCGCGGCGCGGACGGCGCGCTGAAGGCCGTACGGCGTCTGACCCTGCAACTTTCCGGGGCCCAGCTGGGCATCACCGTCACCTCGCTGGTGATCGGCATGCTCGCCGAGCCCTCGCTGGCGGTGCTGCTGCGCGGCCCGCTGCGGGCGATCGGCCTGGGCGGCGCCGCCTCGCCGGTGGCGACCGTGCTGGGCGTGGTGGTGTCCACCGTCGTGCTGATGGTGATCGGCGAGCTGGTGCCGAAGAACTGGGCGATCTCCCGGCCGCTGGCGGTCGCGAAGGTGGTCGCGGGTCCGCAGCGCGTGTTCACGGCCGCCTTCGGACCCTTCATCGGCCACCTGAACGGCACCGCGAACCGTTTCGTACGCCGCATCGGCCTGGAGCCGGCCGAGGAGCTGGCCTCCGCCCGCACCGCCGAGGAACTGGGCGCGCTGGCCCGGCACTCGGCCGCCGAGGGCGCCCTGGAGGCGGACTCCGCGGAGCTGTTCGTGCGGACCCTGCACCTGGGCGAGCTGACCGCCGAGAACGTGATGACGCCGCGGGTCGACGTCAAGGCCCTGGAGGTGCACGCGACGGCCGCCGACGCGGCCAACCTCAGCCACGCGACCGGCCTGTCCTGCTTCCCGGTCTACCGCGACAGCCTGGACGAGGTCGTCGGCACCGTCCACATCCGGGACGTGCTCGCCCTGGAACCCCAGCAGCGGGCCTTCACGCCGGTCACCGACCTCGTCTCCCCGCCCCTGCTGGTCCCCGACAGCCTCACCGCCGACCGGCTGCTGGACCGGCTGCGCGCCCACCGCACCATGGCCGTGGTCATCGACGAGTACGGCGGGACGGCGGGCGTGGCCACCATGGAGGACATCGTCGAGGAGGTCGTCGGCGAGGTCCGCGACGAGCACGACCCCCTGCAGGTGCCCGACCTGGTGTCCGCCCCGGCGACCCAGGACGGGTGCGCGGTGTGGGAGGCGGACGGCAGCGTCCGCATCGACCGGCTCACGGAGATGGGCCTCACCGTGCCGGAGGGCCCGTACGAGACCGTGGCCGGACTGATCGCCACCCGCCTGGCCCGCATCCCCGTCAAGGGGGACGTGGTGGACCTCGGCGGCTGGCGGCTCGACGTGCTGGAGGTCGAGCACCACCGCGCCGGCCGGATACGCATCACCGAACCGGCCGTGTCGCTGTCCCTGCAGCTGGTGGAGGAAGCCCGGTGACCACGCTGCAACTCGCCATCGGCGCCCTCACCCTGCTGACCAACGCGTTCTTCGTCGGCGCCGAGTTCGCCCTGATCTCGGTGCGCCGCAGCCAGATCGAGCCGCGCGCCCTGACCGGCAACAAGCGGGCCCGGATGACGCTGTGGGCCCTGGAGCACCTGTCCGCGATGATGGCCACCGCCCAGCTCGGCATCACCGTCTCCTCACTGGTGCTGGGCGCGGTCGCCGAGCCCGCCATCGCCCACCTGATGGAGCCCGCCTTCGAGGCGGCCGGCATCCCCGGCGGCCTGGTGCACCCGATCGCGTTCGTCATCGCGCTGGCCCTCGCCACCTACCTGCACATGCTGGTCGGCGAGATGGTGCCGAAGAACATCGCGCTCGCCGCGCCCGTGCCCAGCGCGCTGCTGCTCGGGCCGCCCCTGGCGGCGCTCACCCGGGCGCTGCGGCCGTTCGTGTTCGGCATCAACGCCTTCGCCAACGCCCTGCTGAGGCTGCTCCGCGTGGAGCCCAAGGACGAGGTCGAGTCCGTCTTCACCGACGACCAGCTCGCCCGGATGGTCGTGGACTCCAGCGAGGCCGGCCTGCTGTCGCCCGCCGACGGCGAGCGGCTGCGCGACGCGCTGGAGCTGGGCACCCGGCCGGTGGGCGAGATCGTGGTCCCGGTGCAGCGGATGCGCACCGTCGACCACACGGTCACCCCGGCCCGGCTGGAGCGGACGGCCGCCGAAGCGGGCTTCTCCCGCTTCCCGGTCACCGGCCCCGACGGCGCCGTCCTGGGCTACCTGCACGTCAAGGACACCCTCGGCGTGACCGACCGCGACCGGCCCTTCCCGCGCTCCGCGCTGCACAAGGTCATCCGGGTGCGCATCGACACCCCGCTCGACGACACCCTCACGGCCCTGCGCGCCGGGGGCGGCCACCTCGCCGCCGTGGTCGGCGAGGGCGGCAAGGTCATCGGCTTCGTGACCATGGAGGACGTGCTGTCCGAACTGGTCGGGCCGCCGGCTCCGGCCACCGCGTGACCGGCGCCCCGGTTTCCCCGGGGCGCCCGCGCAACGATGACTACAGTTCTGTAGAAGTCTCTTCGGTGCGGTAGAAGTCTCTTCCGGAGCATGATCGTTCGACGGGTCCGGGGCCACCCCGGACCCGTCGCCGGCGCGGAGGAGACAAGGCAGCAGGATGCCGCACCACCAGCACCACCAGTACCACGCGGTCGACTTCGGTGTCTCCTCCGGGCGCCGGCGCCTCGCGCACGTCTGCCGGGGCGTCACCGACGCCCGCTGGTTCGCCCTCACCGTCTTCGCCGTGATCCTCGCCAACGCCGCGCTGTTGGGGCTGGAGACGTACTCCGGAGTCGTCGCCCAGTGGCACCGCTGGTTACGGCTGGCCGAGTACGCCTGCCTGGCCGCGTTCACCGTCGAGATCCTGCTGCGCCTGGCCGCGCACGCCGACCGCCCCCGGAACTTCTTCAGGGACCCGTGGAACCTCTTCGACCTCGCCGTGGTCCTGTGCGCCTTCCTGCCCCTGGTCCGCGAGAACACCACCGTCCTGCGGCTGCTGCGCCTGGCCAGGATCCTGCGCACCGCCCGCTTCCTGCCCCAGCTGCGCATCGTGCTCGTCGCGGTCGCCCGCAGCCTGCCCGGCACCCTGAGCTTCCTGCTGGTCGGCGCCCTGCTGCTGTACCTGTACGCGATGATCGGCTGGGTCTTCTTCGGTGCCCACGACCCCGAGCACTACGGCTCCCTCGGCCGTGCCGTCCTCACGCTCTTCCTGCTGATGGTCCTGGACGGCATCGGCGACGCGGTCCGCACCGGCCTGGAGATCTCCCGCTGGAGCCTGCTCTACTACGCCTCCTACGTCCTGCTCGCCTCGTTCGTCCTGGTCAACGTCCTCATCGGGGTCGTCCTCACCTCCCTCGACGAGGCCCGGACCATGGACGAGGACGCGACGCGGACCCCGCCGGCCCGCCGCCCGCCCCCGGACCGGTCGGACCACCGGCACCTGCACCACCGCATCGAGGCGGCCCGCAGGGCCCTGGACGACCTGGAACGCGAGCTCGCCGCCGCGGACCGGGACGCGGCGACGAGGCCGGCGGTCCGGGAACGGACGGCGGCGGCCACCGGGGACACCGGATGACGCCACCGCCCAGGCGGTCCGTGCGGCGCCCCGGCAGCGGTGCGGGCGGGCGCCCGGCCCCGGCCGGTGCCCGCCCGCTGCCCACGTACGGCGGTGAGGGGACCGCTAGCCGCCCACGTACCAGCTGAACCCGCCGCTGTTGGCGGCGACGGCCAGGAGCACCACCCAGAGGAGCACGTCGACGACGCCGAGGATGATGCCGGCCTTCGCCATCCCGGCGCCGTTCCTGGCCGACGCCTGGCGGAGGGCGATGGCACCGAAGATGATGGCCAGGGGGCCCAGGACGATGTTCAGGATGAACAGTCCGACGACGCCGCAGCAGAGGCTCGCGATCGCCAGGCCGTTGGTGCGCGATCCGGAGGACGCGGCAGGGGAACTGCCGTAACTCGTCATTGCATACTCCCGGTTGTCGGTTGTACGGGCCGAACGGGCCGTACATTGCTCGCTTTTGGGCTCACTCTTGGCTTGTTGGTCCGAATGCCCCTCCGAGGCGTTCTCATGTCGACTCCCCCCAAGGAAAAGGCCGGGGACGGCGCTCCCTCCGCGCCGGAACGGAGTGGCCGGACCGTTCGGTAATGTGTTCGCCCGGGGGAGAACCGAAGGGCTGCCGCCAGGAGGACGGGGGACACCGATGACGACCGCCCACGCCTTGTCCGGAGCCGGGAGCAGCCCGCCGCCGGCGAGCGACACGGTCATCGAGGTACGGGACCTGCGGATGCGCTACCGCAGCCAAGAGGTGCTGAAGGGCGTGGACTTCACGGCCCGGCGGGGCGAGGTCGTGGTGCTGCTCGGCCCGAACGGCGCGGGCAAGACGACCACGATCGAGGTGCTCGAGGGCTTCCGGATGCGCTCGGCCGGTGACGTCACCGTCCTGGGCGCCGACCCGGCCCGCGGCGACGAGCGGTGGCGCGCACGCCTGGGCATCGTGCTGCAGTCCTGGCGCGACCACGGCAAGTGGCGGACGCGGGAACTGCTGGCCCACCTCGGCTCGTACTACGCGCCCTACTCCACCCCCCACGTCCGGCGGCCGTGGGACGTCGACGAGCTCATCGCCGCGGTGGGACTGACCGAGCAGGCGGACAAGCGGGTCGGCACCCTGTCGGGCGGGCAGCGCAGGCGCCTCGACGTGGCCGTCGGCATCGTGGGCAGGCCCGAGCTGCTGTTCCTGGACGAGCCGACGGCCGGCCTGGACCCGGAGGCCAGGAACGAGTTCCACGGCCTGGTGCGCGGGCTCGCGGACGAGAGCACCACCGTCCTGCTGACCACGCACGACCTGGCCGAGGCGGAGAAGCTCGCCGACCGGATCCTCATCCTGGCCGGCGGCCGGATCGTGGCCGACGGCCCGGCCGAGGAACTGTCCCGGCGGGCATCGGCCGAGGCCACCGTGCGCTGGACCCGGGACGGACGGTCCTTCGAGCAGGCCACGGCCGAACCCACCCGGTTCGTCCGCCGGCTGTTCGAGGAGCACGGCGAGGCGATCGGCGGTCTGGAGGTGCGCCGGGCGAGCCTGGAGGACACCTACCTGACGATGGTGCGGGAGCTGGAGGCGGGGAGCGTCTCCGGCGAGCGGGCGGCGCACGCCTTCGGGGAGGAGACGCGATGAGCCCGGTGTGGTACGCGGCGAGGCTCGGGGTGCGGCGCGGCTGGACGGAGCTGAAACAGAGCTTCACCTCCGGCCAGGACGTGTTCGGGTACGTGCTCTGGACCGTCCTGCTGGTGGTGCCGTTGTTCCTGGTCCGGGACGATCCGCTGAAGGGCGCGGGCATCTCGGCCGGCGCGTTCATGCTGCCGAGCCTGGTGGGCATGACGCTCGCGTTCACCGGGGTGATGACCACGGCGCAGCTGCTGGCGGCCGAGCGCGAGGACGGCACGCTGCTGCGGGCCAAGGCCGTCCCCCACGGCATGGTCGGCCATCTGGTCGGCAAGATCGTCATGGTGTCGGGCACGGCTCTCGTCTCCATGGCGCTCCCCTTCGCCTTCGGCGTGCTCCTGGTGGACGGGGTCGCCCGGCAGGGCGGCGGAGCGTTGCTGACCCTGGTGTGGGTGGTGCCGCTGGGTCTCCTGGCCACCCTGCCGATGGGCGCCGTCATCGGCTCCCTCGTCGACAACCCGCGCACCATCGGGCTGCTGATGCTCCCGGTGATGGGGCTCGTCCTGATCTCCGGCGTCTACTTCCCCCTGTCGAAGCTGCCCGAGTGGCTGCAGATCGTCGGGCAGGTCTTCCCCGTGTACTGGCTCGGCCTCGGTCTGCGGGCCGCGTTGCTGCCGGCCGAGGCGGTCACCGCCGAGATCGGCGCGTCCTGGCGGTACCTGGAGACCGCGGGCGCGCTGGGCGCCTGGGCGGCCGCCGGGCTGCTCCTCGCACCGTCCGTCCTGCGCAGGATGGCCCGCCGCGAGTCCGGGGCCGCGATGGCGGAACGGCACCGCAAGGCGATGCAGCGGGTCGGTTAGCGCGGCGCCGGGGACGCCGGCGCGCGCGTGCGCGGCCTCGGGGGCCGTGGGACCCGGGCCCGGAGGACGCCCGCGGCCGCCGCCCCACGGCCCGCCCTGCCCGCGCGCGGTGACCGGTGACGTCCTGCGCGTCCCCCGGCCACTGTCGGGGAGTCGCCGACGAGGGGTGGGGGTTCGGATGAGGGCAGGACGACGACGCGTACGCGCTCGCGTTGGACGAGACGGTGGACATCCTCCGGCACCGGGCGCGGGAGGGCCGTACCGGCGGCTGGTACAAGTCCCTCAGCGAGGAGCTGAAGGCGAAGGGACACGACGTCCACCACCGCGGCCCGACCATCGGTCTCCTGCTGGGTGACGCCTGCCGCCGGGACAGCCGGGGGCTCGAGCCGATGCTCTCGTCCCTCGTGATCCTCAAGAGGACCGGCAGGCCCGCCGGCCAGTTCTTCGCACTGGCCGAGGGCGCGCCGTTCCACCGGACGTCCCCGGAGTGGGCCTGGGAACAGGAACGCGCCCGCGTCTTCGCGCACTACCGCGGGCACTGACCGACATCGGCACCACCGCGGACCGACCTCACGGGCTCGGCAGGCACGCGGGCTCCCGGTGGGACTCAGGGCCTTCCGTCGGGATCGGGCCGGGCTCGCGGGTCCGGCCCGATCCCGACGAAAGGCCTGGTCCACCGGCCGCCGGGCTCGCCGGTGCACCGGGCGTGCGAAAGATCGAGACGGGATCAATTGTTCGCGCGGTGAATGCGTGTTCGATCGATTCCGGCTGAGAAGCACGGAAACAGGCCACATCCTGTCCTGTCTGTTTGCCGGTGCGCGGCTCGGCGGCAGCATGGTCGGGCTTGAACGGCGCGCTGCGCCGCGGAGTGAGATCGTCGGGGGTGCTGGTGAATCACGCGTGGCCGCCGTCCACATTCCTCGGCCGGTTGCGGGACGCGACGCGGAAAGAACTCCTGAGCCAGGGCACCCCGATGGCCTACCCGCCGCATCGTTCCCTGCTCCAGCAGGGTGACGAAAGCCGGCACGTCCTGTTGCTCACGAGCGGTGTCGTGAAAATCGTGGCCAGCGCGGAGAGCGGTTACGACATGCTGCTCGCCGTCCGCATAGCAGGTGACCTGGTCGGCGAGATGGCGGCCTTCGAGGAGCGCCCCCGGTCCGGCACGGTGATCGCGTGCAGTGACGTGACCGCGCGGATCATCCAGGTGCAGGCGCTGGAGACCTTCCTCTCCCACCACCCGGACGCCATGCGAGCCGTCCTCCACATGCTGTGCGCCCGGCTGCGCTGGGCCAACCGGCGCCGGATCGACTTCCAGGCCTATGACTCGCTGACCCGGCTGGCCCGGGTCCTGGCCGAGTTGTGCCAGGCATACGCCCAGCCCGCGCCGGGCAGCGACGGCAAGCGGTGTCACCTCGGCGTGACGCTGACTCAGAAGGAACTCGCGTCGCTTGCCGGCCTGAAGCTCAACACGGCCGAAAAGAAACTGGCCGCGCTGACAGCTCAGGGACTGGTGGAACGCAGTTACCGAAACATAACCATCTGTGACGTTCCGAAGTTGCTCGAATTCGCCAAAGTTGTTGCTGAGAACCCGTACTGATACGGGATCACTTCACGCACTCTCTCCTAGCCTCTCGGACAGCACTTCGTGGGCAGTGTCTGCCCATCGCCTGCCCAGAGAGGAAATGACCGGGTGGCTGCGTGGCCTGACTTCCATCCCTGCACCTGCATAGCCGTGGACGCACAGGCCTACGGAAGCAACAACGACCGTAGGCAATCCGAAATCCAGCACGACCTGCCGCGGCTCCTCGACCGCGCCGCCAGGGGCGCCGGCCTGGACCGCGCGCAGTGGCAGATCCAGCGCAAGGGCGACGAGCAGCTGGCGGTGCGACCCGTCGACGGCACGGAGCCGCGCCTGGTCGACGACTACGTCCGCCACCTCGTGGCCGAGCTGCGCGAGTACAACGCCCGGCGCGTTCCCGAGGCCCGCATGCGGCTGCGGGCCGTCATCCACCAGGGACCGGTGGAGCTGGCCGACAACGGTTTCGCCGGCACGGCCGTGGTGGCCACGGCGCGCCTGCTGAACGCGCACCCGCTCTACGAGGCCCTGGCCGCGCACCCCGGGGCCGACCTGGCACTGCTGCTGTCCGACGACGTCTTCCGGTCCACGGTGGCGGGCGGCCACACGACCCTGACCCCCGGGGACTTCACCCGCGTCGCCGTCCAGGTGAAGGAGTACGAGGCCACGGCCTGGCTGCGGGTGCCCGCGCTCGGCACACCGGCCGCCGCCTCGCACGAGCCCGGGACCGCGGGGACGGGGAAGCCCGCGGATCCGGTGTCGGGGGAGCCCGCGGCGGTCCGGCCCGGACCGGCCGCCGCGGGCGGAGCCGGCGGGGCGGGGATCAGCAACGAGTACCGGGCCGACAAGATCAACGTCAACAATGTCGCCGGTCCCCTGGACGCCCGGGGCGCCGTCTTCGGCTTCGGGAGCGCCGGTGACTGACGAAACGGACCCGGCCCGCGGTCCGGCCGCACCGTCCGTCCCCGCTTTCGACGAGGACGTCGCGCAGTCCGCACCGGACGACGACCGCGGTGCGCCGGGAGCCGTGGAGGAGGCCCCCGGCCCGGACACCGGACCGGACGCGGCTCCCGAGCGGCGTCAGGAGGCGGACGAACGCGAGGAGGACGACCGGGGCTACGACGATCTGCGCCGCGTCCACCAGCTCGTCAACAACAACTTCTACGGCGTCGTCGACGCCTCCGCAGCGGCGTTCGGCTTCGGCGCCGCCCCGTCCCCCGGTCTCGCCCCCGGCACCATCGAGCCCGGGGAGGCGGACCGTGCCCTGCGGTTCTACGTCCCGCCGCAGCCCTGCTTCGACGAGGCGCTCGGCAGGTTGCGTGAGGACGCTCTCGTCGTCCTGACCGGTCAGGACGGCTGCGGCCGGGGTGCGGGTTCCCTCGCCCTGCTCAGGGAGGTCCTGGGCGGCGGAGCCGGGCTGCGCAGCCTGTCGCCCGCCGACGCCCTGGCCGAGCTGGCCGCGTCGCGGGACCTCAAGCCGGGCCAGGGGTACGTCATCCTCGACTACGTCGGCGAGCCGCGCGCCGAGGCCGTGCAGGCGTACGAGATCGGACGGCTGAGCGAGGAACTGCGCCGCAAGAACTCGTACCTGGTGATCACGGCGGACGGCACGATCCGCCGGCGGCTGGCGCTGCGGGACCACTGCGTGCCGTGGCGGGCCCCGGACCCCGTGGAACTGTTCGAGCACTGCAGGGGGAGGCTGCCGCACCCCGGTCTCGACCCGGACGCCGAGAAGGAACTGCTGGAGCGGGTCGGTGAACAGCGACGGCCGGCGGACGTGGTCGAAGCGGCCGCGGCCCTGTCCCGGGAGGGCGCGGAGGCGGCGCTGGACACCCTGCGGGACCGGCACCGGGAGCGGGTCCAGGAGTGGTTCCGCAGGCGGCCGGCCGCGGACGACCTGCTCCCGCTCGCCGCCCTGGCCTTCCTGGAGGGCATCCCGGAGCGGACGTTCGAGAAGGAGTGCGCCGCTCTCGCCGCTCATGTGCGCAACTGGGAGCAGAGCGGCGAGACACCGGTCGCGGAGCCGGACGGCTCGACCGGAGCGCCGCTGAGCGGCGCGGTGACCGACCAGTCCCGGGCCCGGTGGCGGGAACGGGCGGTGGAGCTCGTGACGACCGAGTCCCGGCTCGGCCCGAGCCGGGCCGCCGGGCGCAGCGAGCGGTGCCTGGTCTTCACCTCGCCGCGCATCCGCGAACTCGTCATCGCGGAGTTGCACGACCTGTACGGCTACGAGCTCTGGTACCCGTTGCGCCGGTGGCTGGGGGAACTGGCCCTGCTGGGCGACCTGGACACCCGGACGGAGGTGGCCCGGGGCGTCGCGCTCCTGGCCCGGTACGCGCTCGTCGAGGTCGACGAGAACATGTTGAAGGTGTGGTCCGAAGGCCTCACCAACCAACGGGTGACCGCCGCGCTGACGCTGCAGTTCATGTGCGACGTCGAGCACCTCGCGCCGCAGGCCCTGTACATCGCCCTGGGCTGGACGGACAACAGGGGGCAGGGCCGTGCGGTGACGGCGGCCATGGCGCTGACGGGCCGCCTGGGTTCCCTCTACCGGCTGAAGGCGCTCAACGGGCTCTGGCTCCTGACGCAGCGCGGGGAGCGGATCGCGTTCTCGGCCCGCCGTTCGCTGGTCCTGCTGCTGCAGACCGCCGAACACGACCCGGAATGGGCACTGTTCATCCTCCGGTACGTACGGACCGTGATCGCCAGGGCGGCACCGGGGCCCCGGGAGCGGTCGATCGCGCTGCGGACCGCCGTCCAGCTCCTGGAAGCCACCCGGCTGGAGGCCCCCGAACCCATCACCGCGGCACTTCTGCGCACCGTCCCGGACAGCGCCCGCCACCTCGGGTCCCTGTGGGCGGACGTCCTGCACCGCGGCAACCGGAGCCGGGCGGTCGGCGCACTGTGCCGGACGCTGGTGCAACTGCGGGACGACCCGTCCGTCACCGGCGCCGTACGCGAACTCGGCGAGGCCATGCGGAACGCCATGAGCGGGCGCCAGTGGGCCGCGTTGTGCCGCCACCTGCCCATCGCCCTGAACCACCCCGACTACGCGACCCCCGGCACCCGCCGACTGGCGCAGGTGCTCATCGGATCACTGCGCGGCTGACCGCCGGTGAACTCCCGGCGCTCCACCGCGCCCCTCGTACCCACCCCTCCCCTCACTTCCGCTCAAGGAGGCCGAAGCAAGTGAACTACCCGGTCATAGCCGAGCACGTCCTGGCCGCGGTCCAGGGCGCCTGGTGGTCCCGGCGCCGCCGCCGCGACGACGTGCCGCACCTGCCGCCCGGCGCGGTCTACGTCTTCAGGGTCGGCGGGAACTACCGCACGTTCCCCGAGGGCATGGTGTTCGACCCGTCCCACCCCGACGTGCTCGACGCCTCCTCGGTCAGCCTGGTCGACACCCGGGCGCGCCTGGTCGAGGTGGAGCGCACGCTCCCGTCGGTGAGCGAGGCGGACAACTTCACGGTGCGGGCGTCCTTCACCTGCCAGGTGACCGACCCGACCGTCATCGCCCGGCAGGGCGTCATCGACGTCACCGTTCCGTTGCGCGCCTACCTGATGGGCGACGGCGACCTGCCGAGGGTGAGCGCCGGGCACCGCGTGGAGGAGGTCAACGCGGTACGGACCGAGGTCAGCCACCGCATGACCGCCTACGGCGCGATCGTGCCGCCGCGGGTCGCGGGCATGAGCGTGGAGTTCGTCAACGCCGAGGTGCACGCGTCGGACGACCTGCGGGACTGGGAGCAGAAGCTGCGCGACGAGCGGCGCTCCTGGGAACTCCAGCGGGGACAACGCGACTTCGAGACCCAGGACGCGCTCCGGATCGCGGAACTGCTCTCCCAGGGATCCGACCACGTGGACGCCTTCGGCATCGCCCGGAAGGAGATCGACGTCACCGCGGCGGCGGCCCGTATCCACCGGATCACCGAGGAGAGGTCGGCCCGCCGCCACGAGGCCGAGACGTCGGACCGAGCCCACGCGCAGGCGCGGGAGGCGGCGGAGGCGCAGATGCGCCGCGACATGCTGCTGACGCTGCTGCGGCAGATGGGCGGCAGCGAGTACGGCGTCGACTACCACCAGGTCCTGGAACAGGTCCTGCGGGAGACGGGCGGCCGGGCCGCGCCCGGCGTCGGAACCGCCGCCGACCCCGCCCGCATGGTCGAGCCGGGACCGGCGCGCCCCGGCCGTGCGGGAACGGTCCGGAACGGCGCGCGCGATCCGCAGGACGGTCCCGTCCAGGACGAGGACGATCTCGTTGACTGACTTTCTGACGGACCGCGTGACGGCCCCCGGCGCGACGGCCGGCCGGGGCCCCGGCGATGAGGGTGCCGCACGTACCGCGAGCGGCCGGGCCACCGCCCGCGCCACGGAGGGCGGACCCGCTGCCCGCACCCCTGGTGACGAGGCCCTCGCCCGCACCGCCCGCCGCCCCTCCGGCTTCGACGCCGCACGACGGCTGCGCGCCCTGACCGGCGTCGACGAGGAACTGCTGGCCAAGGTCAGGTACGAGCGGAGCAAGTACACGGCGCTCGGCGGGGTGGTGCTCGGCACCTCCGTCATCGCGGCGTTCTCCATGTGGAACTTCGCGACCGAGGCGCTCGGCAGGGTCTCCCTCGTGGCCCTCGTCCCGACGGTCATCTGGATGCTGTTCGTGCTCAACCTCGACCGCTGGCTGGTCACTCCGCAGCCGAACGCGCGGCGGCGGGTCGGCCCCCTCCTCACGCGCCTGCTGGTCGCCCTGTTGCTCGGCGCGGTGATCGCCGAGCCCCTGGTACTGCGCATCTTCCAGACGGCCATCGAGGAACACGTGGCCGACGAACGCACGGACACGATCGACCGGTTGCGCGCGAACCTGGTCCGCTGCAACCCCGTACCGTCCACGGCGCGGACCGTCACCCCGGAGGGCTGCGACAGGACGTACGTCCTGTCCTTCGAGGAGACACCGGGCGAGCGGGCCGGGGAACTGACCGCCCTGCGCTCCGACGCGGCCGCCCTGCAGAAGCGGGTGGACCAGGACACCACCAGGCTGGAGGCCATCGACTCCGAGGTGCGGGACGAGTGCCGCCGGCTGATCCGCACGGCCGCCACCGGCTTGCTCCAGCGGACGTCCGAGTGCCTGCGCCTGCGCGACAAGGCACGGGACTACCGGACGACCCACCGCACCGACGAGAACGAGAAGCGGCTGGCCCGCATGAACAGCCGCATCTTTGAGATCGAGGCCGAGCTGACCGTGTCACGCGGCGACTTCCTCAAGGCCCGGGCCGACGGCATCGAGCGGCGGCTGGACGAGGAGCGCGCCCAGCAGAAGGAGATCGGTGTCCTGGAACGGATGCGGGCGCTCGATCAACTCGCGATCGGGAACCCCGTGCTGTTCGTGGGCATCTGGCTGGTCCGTCTGCTGTTCGTCCTCCTCGACGTGCTTCCCGTCCTGGTGAAGTACCTGAGCGGTGAGTCCGCGTACGACCGGATGCTCACCAGCGCGAGCAACAGTGCGGTCAGGATCCACGACGAGGAGGTCCGGCTCGCCGAGCGCCGGGCCATGGCGAACCTCGAGATCGCCCAGGACTCCATCGAACAGGAGGTCAGGCGTCACCGCGCCGAGTCGGAGGCGGCCCTCCGGGAACACACGGCGGCGATGAACATCCGGGTCCGGCAGGCGGTGAACGCGCTGGAGGACGAGATCCGCCGCTCGTCGACGGTCTGACGCACCGGCCCGGAGCGGGAACACAGGACCACGGCCGCCCCGCGTGCCGGGGCGGCCACCCGACACCGACGGAACGGAAGGGGAAGCATGACCACACCCGGAGACGACGCCGGCACGGTCCCGCACGCCGGCACCGCAGCCGACCACGGCACGGAACTCGCCAGGGTGCTGCTGTCCGAGGTCCGCGAGGAACTCGTGAAGGCCGACAACAAGGCCGGCCTCACGCTGGCGTCCCTGGGCGCGGCCCTGACCGCCCTGCTCGGCGCGATCGGCAGCGGCGCCATCACCCCACGCCAGTACGCCGTCGTCCCGCAGCTCCTCCTCTGGGCGGGCTGCGCCGCCTGCGTACCGGCACTCGTCCTGCTGGGCCTGGCCGTGACCCCGCGCCTCGGAAGCCCCCACTGCTCCCGCACCCACTACTTCGGCGACGCGAGGCTCGCGACGTCGGTCGCGCACCTGGAGCGGACGATCCGCCGCACCGACCTCGTGGCCCGGGACCTGAGCCAACTGGCGGCCCTGTCGCAGATCACCTGGACCAAGTACCGCTGCATACGCCACGCCCTTGCCTGGGGCACGGCTTTCCTCGTGCTCACGCTGCTGGGCGTGGTGACGGGGGCGTCGACCTAGCGGTACACCGGCCGAGGAACGGCCGGCCGGCCGATCGCAACACGCCCAGCACGCTCCGCCCGCCGATGACGGCCGAGACACTGCCCCGGCCGGGCCCGACCGGACCCGGATCCGACCGGACCCGGAGCAGCCCTCGTACCCCCTCAGGGGCCCGACTCGCACTCCTGAGCCGATCAACCCCATGACCTGGTACTTCACTGCCGGGGTGGCGGGACGCGGATCCACGGCCTCGTCGTCCCGAGACAAGCTGGGGCGGGCGTCCGGCCTGGGGGCGCTGTGCTTCTCACCTGTGGTGACCGTCCACAGACGTTCGGCTTGTCCGCCGCTGTACGTCGGCGTCGTCACGCAGCCGGACACTCACCGCTGTCGCGGGGGGCGGGTCTGTAGGTCTCGGCGGGGGCGTGGTGTCAGCCTGACGTCGTGCAGATGATCGCCGTGGCGACGAAATCAGGCTCCGTGCCGGTGTAGGCGGTGAGGCTGCGCTCCGGGTCGGCCGCCGGTATCGGCGTCGGGCATCCCGAGGCGGAACTCGAGGACGAAGGCTCCGGCCGGGGGCCCGACGTCGGCTCGATCCCGTCGTCGATCGACTCCGTGAACGACCAACTGGCGACAACCACCACGAGCCAACCGCCGATCAGCCACCCCTTCGTGCGTCCGCTCATCACGCCCCCCTCGAAGACACCCGGCACGCAGCAAGTCTGCCAGCCGAACGACATCGCGCTTCACAGCCGAGCGCGTCAGGGGAGAGGCTGGAGCACCGCAGCCGCCGGCACCGCTCACGCCCTGCTGCTCACCGGCTACCTCGGGGCCTCCTGGGGCAGCGGATGGCTTCCCTGGCAACACCCGGTCCGTCCCGGCTGGACCGACGGACCGCAGGCCAAGGCACTCCTGCTCGCCGCCGTCCTGCTCCTTGCCGGCCTGGCCGAGTGGGCCGTTGCCCGCCGTCGGGCCGCGCCCGGCGCCACCGACGCGGGTACGGTTGCCCCATGAGCGCCGGGGACTCGACCGCTGCGCGGGACGAGCAGGAGGAACTCCATCCGACCAGGTCGCTGGACGACACCGTCCACCAGCGCGTGCGGCTCGGCATCCTCGCCATCGCCCGGGAAGCCGATCGGGTCGAGTTCGGCTTCCTGAAGAAGGAACTGGCCGTCACCGACGGAAACCTCTCCCGGCACCTGAAGGTGCTGGAGGAATCGGGTCTGATCACCCTGGAGAAGGGCTACACCGGTCGGCGCCCCCGCACCTGGATCGCCCTCACCCGCGACGGCGCACAAGCACTGGACACCGAACTCCGTGCCCTGCGCGCACTGGTCCGTCGCCTGGAAGCTCCCCACCCCGCGCCCGGCCCACCCACCACATGACCACCGCTTCAGGACTCCGATCGGAGTCCGATCCGTCTGCCGCCGTCGACTGGTGCGATGGCCGGCCGGAGGCGCTGGTGGCACCAAGGACCTGCTCGCGTTCCTCGACGGACTCGATGTCGGTGCAGGGCAGCCGACCGTGTCCAGGGCCGGGACCGGGTGCGTGGTTCCGAGCCTTGACGTACCTGATCGGCTCTCGCGTGCCCTTGACCTCCCGACTCGACCGCGCGTGAGGTACGCGGCCTCCTGGCGGGCGGGGGAGCGGTCGGCCAGGGGCGGCCGGCAAGAGCCGTAGCGGTTGCCGTACTCCGCTGCTGCACGCACGCCAGAGGCCCGTCCACGATCACGTGAAGGGGCCTCTGACCTGTGTCGGGGCGGCGGGATCCGAACCCACGGCCTCTTCGTCCCGGAGCGACTTGGGCGGATGCTCTGCCTTGCACTGGCGTGGCCCTCACCTGTGCTGATGGCCCGCAGGCGTCCGTGCACGTCCGCGGTTGTTCGTCGGCGTGGTCACACGGTCAGCTACTCACCGACCGATCGCACGATGCGGCCCAGCCGTGGCCTGTTCGGTGCCGACCGAGTAGAGAACGGCACGGTGGACGTGGCTATGGGTTACTCCCCGTGGGGGATGCGCACGAAGCCGTCCTCCCAAGCGTCATCGTCCAGGAGGTAGGGGGCGATGACGAAACATCTGGGTTCGTCCCGGAAGCCCGGTAGCAGACGGGCGCGGACCATGCGTTCCTCGGCCTTCTCTTCCGTCGAGTAGATGCCCAGCAACTTGACGTCGTCGCCGTCCTGCTCATCGATGAAGACGCCGTCCTCGTCGATGTGTACGGTTGCCCCGTCAGGCCCGGCGTCGTTCTGGTGGCCTACGTGCCACAGGGGATAGACGATCACGTGGCCAGGCTAGGCGTTGTCCCGTGATTGATCACGGTCGTGCTTGCTGACCTGCCTGCTCTCGGCCCAGTCGGTGAGGGTGAGGTCGTGGAGGCGGGCGATGCCGAGCATGGCGCGGTGCACACCGTTGCCTTTCGAGCGGCGGTCGCGGAGGGCCTTCCGGCTCTTCACCCGGGCGAAGGCGTGCTCGACGCGGGCCCTGACCTTGCGGTGCGAGGCGTTGTATTCCTCTTCCCAGCTCGGTGGTTCGGCCCGTCCGGGTCGCGGCGGTGCGGGATGACCAGGCCGGTGCCCCGGTGGCCACCGTCAGCGATCACGGTGATCCGGCCGACGGCGCCCTTCGCTCCGGACAGCTCCCACGCCCTGCAGTCGTTGCGGTGGCCCGCGACCGGCCGGCCGACGGCGACGACCGGACGGGTGCGGGCATCGATGACGATCTGGTGGTTGGTGGAGTACCGGTAGTTCTTCGACCGCTCGGCGCTCGTGTGGTCCCGGTGGGGACCAGGGAGCCGTCGACGATCAGCACCGTGTCCTTCCGGAACCCGGTGCGAGGCCGCAGGGCGAGCAACGGCCCGAAGCGGGCGATGATCCGGTCGGCGGCGGACTTGGGGACCCCGGACAACGGGGCCAGCTGCCGCAGGGTGAGGTTCGTCCGCCAGTACGCGGCCACCGGCAGGAATCCGTCTTCCCGCGGCAGGCCCCAGGGTCGGCCTCCGCTCACCGGGTCGGCGCCCTCCCGCCGCAACGCGGTCACGGGCCTCGTGAACTGTCGTGGGACCAGCCCGGTGAACGGGGCTGTCCAGGAGGGTTCCGACGCCGTGATCACACCAGCCACGGCGAGATCGTCTCACCTTGATCATGCTTCAGGGTTCGCAGTCTCCGGCGGGAGATGTCGCGATCGCCGGACGGCTTCCGCGTGAGATCCTCCGCCCGTGGCTACGGAGACCGAGGGGGGAGAGCTGTTGCACCAGCGCGGCCGGCGGACGGTGTTCACGGTCGCTGAAAGGGTGAACGCGCGGGCCGCTCTGGTGAGCTTCACCGAGCGCGGCTACGGCGACGACATCCACGAGTACACCAACGACCTCCACTGCCGGAACTGGCTGCACGAGGCGTGGCTCCTGCTGGACGAACACATTGTTTGGCTCTGGACCCCGCGGGTCAAAGCTCTGGACGACCGGTACCGGGCGGCGACCGTCGACGACGACGGCCCAGCACGCGAGCAGTTCCACCGGCTGCCCGGCCCCGGCCTGTGGTGGTGGCGGCGACACCCGCGCATCCTCACCGGAGACCTCGGGCGTTCGCTCCGCTCGGCCGGTGCCATCGGCATCGACCCTGACGCAGCATGCCCCATGGCCTCGTGAGTCACGGGACAGCTCTCAGGCCGGCGGGGTCTCAATGATCGGGTCAACGACCCAGCCCCCGGCTTGAAGCCGTGAGCCCGCCGTCTGACTCGACGCCCGGACACCTGCCGCACCAGCTGCACCATTTGCACCATCCGCACCACGGATCATGACCCAGACCTTCGCCACCAGCGGGCTTTCTCGCGGGGCGGGACCACCTCTTCCAGCGCTTCCCCAGCCGTTACTCCTTGTGCGCGTGCTACCACGTATCTCGTCCACTGGGTTGCCGTCAGGTTCTCCTGGTGCGGGTCGAGGATGCCCACCCAACCATCGCTGAACGGACTGACAAGTGCTTGAAAACCGTCGCCGTCCCGAAGGTCCACTTCGACCAGGCACACATCCTCCCGCGCCGAAATCTCGAAGCGCGCTGAGAGGCCGCGGACGGCCAGGGCGGCTGATGCCTGCTCCACAAGTTCTTGTGCTCGCTCCTGGACCGACTGCATGCAGGCCAGCCTAGCTACGGAGGTCGGCGGAGCGGCTTCGTGCGGGCGCGGGCGGCCGGCAAGAGCCGTAGCGGTTGCCGTACTCCGCTGCTGTACGCACGTCAGAGGCCCATTCACGATCACGTGAACGGGCCTCTGACCTGTGTCGGGGTGGCGGGATTTGAACCCACGACCTCTTCGTCCCGAACGAAGCGCGCTGCCAAGCTGCGCTACACCCCGATGTCGCTGCTGTCGCGGCGACGACGTTTACTTTAGCCCACTGCTGGCCGGAGACGAAATCCGGTTTCTCACCGGCGGTGGATCGGCTGGGGACGGGCGCGGTCCGCCGCCACCAGCAGGGCGGCGACGGCGTGGAGGGAGAGGCCCAGGAGGAGGGCGTTGGCCAGGACGCTCCGGTAGCCGTGGTGGGCGGTGTCCAGGAAGGGGTAGAGGAAGCGGTCCGGGGAGCCGGGGAGGAGTGCGCCGCGGGCCAGGGAGAAGAGCAGGTAGGCCAGGGGGTACAGCAGCCAGGGGGCGGTCTGGCGGAGGTGGAGGCGGGCCCGCGGGGACAGCAGGAGCCAGTCCAGGAGGGCGGCGACGGGGATCACCGTGTGCAGGGCGTGGGCGGTGAGGACCGCCGGCCAGGAGGACGCCTCGCCCGTCAGTGAGAAGCGGGCGGGGGCGTCCGACAGCAGGACGTGGTGGACCAGGGAGGCGGTCACCACGTACAGCAGGGCCGCGCTCGTCAGGGTGCCCGGCAGGGGGTGGCGGGGTGTCCAGGCGCGGCGGGCCGAGACGAGGGTGACCAGGGCCAGCAGGACCGTGCTCTGGACCGTGAAGTGGCTCAGGGCCCGGACCGGGCCGGCCAGGAGCACCGCTCCGGTCACCGCAGCCGTCGCCGCCAGGGCCAGGAGCAGGCGATAGGCCGCCACGAGGGGACGGCGCACCGGTGGGGTCAGGGCCCGGGCGAGGGTGGGGGAGGACAGCGGGGACGGTGTCGTGCCGGGGAAGCCCGGGAGGGCGGGGAGGTCCGGGAGGTCCCTGGGTATCGGGGCGGTCATGCACTCCATCGTGGGCAGACGGCCTGTCCGGGGCCATGTGGGTGGTCCGTGCGGGTGATGCGGGGGTGGGGGTGGGGGAGGCGAGGGCCGCCCGTCCCCGGGTGACCCGGATCCCCGCCCTCGGATCCCGGTTCCCGGTTCCCGGATCCCTGTCCCCAGGGGCCGGACCCCTGTCGCCGGGTGGCGGCCCGGCCCCCGGTGCTCGACCACCCCTCGGGTCGGGCACCGGGGGCCGGACCGGCCCGCCGTCCGTGTCTCGTCCTACCGTTGACCTGCGGGTCCTGCGGGGTCCTGGTGGTCCCGCCGCCCTCGTCGATTCCGTCGGTCGTCCCGCCGGACCCGCTAGTTCCGGCTCACGAGCGTCAGCAGGGTCGCCTCCGGGGGGCAGGCGAAGCGGACCGGGGTGTACCTGTTGGTGCCGCAGCCCGCCGACACGTGGAGGTAGGACGTACGGCCCTCCGCCGTGTGCGTGGACAGGCCCTTCACGCGGTCCGTGTCCAGGTCGCAGTTGGTGACCAGGGCGCCGTAGAAGGGGATGCAGAGCTGGCCGCCGTGGGTGTGGCCGGCCAGGACCAGGGGGTAGCCGTCGGCCGTGAAGGAGTCCAGGACGCGCAGGTAGGGGGCGTGGACGACGCCCATCGAGAAGTCCGCCGAGCCCGACGGGCCGCCCGCCACCTCCGCGTACCGGTCCCGCTTGATGTGCGGGTCGTCCAGGCCGGTCAGTTCGACCGACGCGCCCTCGAGCTTCAGCGTGCCCCTGGTGTTCGTCAGGTTCAGCCAGCCCGCCGCGTCGAAGCCGTCCCGCAGGTCCTCCCAGGGGTTGTGGACCGCGCCGACGACCGGGGGGTTGCCGTTCAGGCCGTGGCGGCCCTGGACCCTCTCGATCAGGTAGCGGGCGGGGTTGCGCAGCTTGGGGCCGTAGTAGTCGTTGGAGCCGAAGACGTAGGCGCCCGGGAACTCCATCAGGGGGCCGAGGGCGTCCAGGACCTCCGGGACCCCCTCGGGGTCGGAGAGGTTGTCGCCCGTGTTGATCACGAAGTCGGGGCGCAGGGCCGCCAGGGAGCGCAGCCAGCGCTGCTTCTTGCGCTGCCCGCTCACCAGGTGGATGTCGGAGACCTGCAGCACGCGCAGGGGGCGCATCCCGGGGGGCAGGGCGGGGACGGTCACCCGTCGGAGGCGGAAGGAGCGGGCCTCGAAGCCCGCGGCGTACAGCAGTCCGGCGGCACCGGCCGCCGTGATTCCCAGGGGGATTCCGTATCGCGCGCGCATGCGTCCATCGTGTCAGACGCGGTCGGGCCGGCCGTACGCCGAGGTCGTCCCCGTGCGGCTCGGCGGGACGTCACCGGGGACGCGAACGGCCCCCGCGGCACGGGCCCTTGGACACGGGCCGTTAAATCGACGGCGTCCTTCCCGCCGCACCTGCGACAATCGGGCCATGACCACGCTCAAGTCGAAGCTGCAGGCCGACCTCAACGCCGCGATCAAGGAGCGCGACGAGCTCCGCTCCTCGACGCTCCGGCTGACGCTCGCCGCGATCACCAAGGAGGAGGTCGCGGGCAAGGAGAAGCGCGAGCTCTCCGACGACGAGGTGCAGAAGGTGATCACCCGGGAGGCGAAGAAGCGCCGTGAGGCGGCCGAGGCCTTCGCGCAGGGTGGCCGTGCCGAGCAGGCCGAGCGGGAGAAGGCGGAGGGCGAGGTGCTGGCCGCGTACCTGCCCCGGCAGCTGTCCGACGAGGAGCTGGACGCGATCGTCGCCCAGGCGGTGGAGGAGGCCAGGGCGGCCGGTGCCGAGGGGCCGCGGGCCATGGGGGCCGTGATGAAGATCGTGAACCCGAAGGTGGCCGGGCAGGCCGAGGGCGGCCGGGTGGCCGCCGCGGTGAAGAAGCTGCTGGCCGGCTGAGTCCGGTCCGCCGCGCGTACCGACGGCGGACGGCCCCTTCTCCCCGTGGGGGAGGAGGGGCCGTCGTCGTGTCCGGGCCGGTCAGCGGCGGCCGGGGCCGGCCGGGGTCACCGGCGCCCTCCGGGGCCGTTGCCCGGGCCCCCCTGGAGGAAGCCCTCCGGGAGGGAGAAGGACGGGTCCGGCTCGGCGCCCCCGGGACCGCCGTTGCCGCCGCCACCGTTGCCGCCGCCGATCAGGCCGCCGATCAGACCGCCGCGGTCGTCGCCGTTGCGGCCGTCGTCGCGGCCGCCCCCGCCGCCGTCCTGCTCGCCCCCGTCGCCCTCGTCGCCGCGGTCCCGGTCCTCGGCGTCCGGGATGGGCACGAGGTTGAAGCCCGGGGCCTCCTTGCCCGCCAGGGCGCCGGACATGGCGTCCTTCCAGATGGGGCCCGGGACCTGGCCGCCGAAGACGAGCGGGTGGAAGACGCCGCCGATCGTGATGTTGCGCATCTTGACCTTCTGGGTGGCGCTGCCGACCCAGACGGCTCCCGACATGTTCGGCGTGTAACCGACGAACCAGGCGTTCCGCCGCTCGTCCGTGGTACCGGTCTTGCCCGCGCTCTCGCGGTCGGTGAGGCCGGCCTGCTGGCCCGTTCCGGAGTCGACCACGCCGCGCAGCAGGGTGTTGATGGAGTCCGCGGTGTTCTCCGACATCGCCCGCCGGCACGTCGACTTCGGCACCTGGAGGGACTTCTCCTGCTCACCGACCTTCTGCGTGATCGACTCGATCGCGATCGGCGTGCAGTACATGCCCCGGTTGGCGAAGGCGGCGTACGCGCTCGCCATCGTGAGGGGCGACATGCCGGTGGAACCGAGGGTCATCGACGAGGGGACCTCGGGGATCTTCTCCCCGTTGCCCTGGACCGCGCCGAGCTTGTCGGCCATCTTCACCACGGGGCACATGCCGATGTCCTCGATCATCTGCACGAAGTAGGTGTTGACCGACTTGGCCATCGCCTCCTTGAGGGCGTACGGCCCCACCTCGGCCTCGTTCTCGTTCTCGAGCTTGTAGTTGCCGTCGTTGACCCAGGGCTTGCCGCACCCGCGCACGGTCTGCGGGTAGGGCATCTGGTACGGGGAGGAGTAGGACTGCGTGGGCGGCCGGCCCTCCTCCAGCGCGGCGGCGGCCACGAACGGCTTGAACGTAGAACCGGTCGGGAAGCCGAAGTTGGACCCGCCCATGGCGGCGTCGACCGAGTAGTTGTACTCCGTCTCGTTCTTGCCGTAGCCCAGCGGCTTCGACTGGCCCATCGCGACGATCCTGCCGGTGCTGGGCTCGACCAGGGTGGCCGCCGCCGCGACCTTGTCGGACTGGTTGACGTGGTCCTTGAGCGACTTCTGCACCGACTCCTGGGCCTGCGGGTCGAGCGTCGTGCGGATGGTCAGCCCGCCCTGGTTCCAGATCTTCGCCCGGTCCTCCCGGGTCTTGCCGAAGACCGGGTCGTGCAGGAACACCTCGCGCACGTAGTCGCAGAAGAAGCCCGCGCCCCTGACCGCCGTGATGCAGCCGTTCTTCGGCCTGCTGACGTTCAGCCCCAGCGGGGCCGCCGAGGCCTCGTCGGCCTGCTCCTGGGAGACGGCGCCGACCTCGGCCATCCGCTTGAGGACGATGTTGCGCCGCTCCTTCGCCTCCACCTCGTTGTTGACCGGGTCGTAGCGGCTCGGGGACTGGACGAGGCCGGCGAGGAGGGCGGCCTCCCGGAGGTCGAGGTCCTTGGCCGGCTTGGAGAAGTAGCGCTGGGCGGCGGCCTCCACGCCGTAGGCCTGCTGGCCGAAGAACGTGATGTTCAGGTAGTTCTCGAGGATCTTCTTCTTGCCCAGCTCCTCCTCGACCTGGATCGCGTACTTCAGTTCGCGGATCTTGCGGCCGATGGTCTGCTGGGTGGCCTGCGCGACCTTCGTGGGGTCGTCGCCCGCCTCCTCGACGAAGACGTTCTTGACGTACTGCTGGGTGAGCGTGGACGCGCCCTCGGAGACCCCGCCGCTGCGCGCGTTGTTGTTGAGCGCGCGCAGCACGCCCTTCAGGTCGACCGCGCCGTGTTCGTAGAACCGTGAGTCCTCGATCGCGACGATCGCCTTCTGCATGTACGGAGAGATGTCCTTGAGGTCGACCACCGTGCGGTCGCGCGAGTAGACGGTGGCGATCTGGCCGCCGTCGGCGTCGAGGATGGTGGTGCGCTGGCTCAGCGGCGGGGTCTTGAGGTTGGCCGGGAGCTCGTCGAAGCTCTCGACCGACCCTTTGGCCGCCAGCCCCAGCGCGCCCACGGCGGGCAGCGCGATGCCGGCCATGACGGCCCCCGCGAGGACACTGACACCGAGGAACTTGGCGGCCTGCTGCGTTGGCGACAGACCACCGCCCGAGCGCTTCTTTGGCATGGGAGCAGCCTACGTTCTCATTCGCCGGACAAGCGTATAGGCCTTGGCCTAAGCTGCTCTCAACTGTCACAGCAGTCAGGCCACGTATCAATACGTCCGGCGACCCCGAAACGTTCCGGGTCCTCTCGGCTTTCTCGGCCGGGATGGGGTGGGCCCGTGTCCGGATCCGCCTCGTGTGTCACGTGGTGCCCGTTGTGACGCAACTGAACTGACCTGGAATGCCGGGATTGTCGCGGATGTCGCCACCTCACTCCCCCGGGTGATCTGCCGCTTACCCATAGTCCGTTCGGACCATTCAAGATTGGGCCCGCTGGGGGTGTTGCGCTGTGCCCACCTTCCGTAACGTCCTCAACTGGCGGCGGTGAATATGCCGCTGCCGCCGTGGGGGAGCCTCGATTCGGGAGAGGACGGCGCCGGTATGGGCTGGGTTACCGACTGGAGTGCGCAGGCTGCCTGCCGCACTACCGATCCGGATGAACTGTTCGTTCAGGGAGCAGCGCAGAACAGGGCCAAGGCGGTGTGCACCGGATGCCCGGTACGCACCGAGTGCCTGGCCGACGCGCTGGACAACCGCGTCGAGTTCGGTGTGTGGGGAGGAATGACGGAGCGTGAGCGCCGCGCACTGCTGCGCCGGCGGCCGACCGTGACCTCCTGGCGCAGGCTGCTGGAGACCGCGCGCACGGAGTACGAGCGGGGCACGGGTGTCGTGCCCCTCGGTGAGGACGAGGTGTACGAGAGCTACGCGGCGGTGAGCTGAGGGCCTCGGGGTCCTCGGCCGGTCCCGTGGGGTTCCTGGTCCGGACCCGCGGGAGGGCCTGATCCGGGCTCGTGCCCGCGCAGGACCCGACCCGGGCTCGTGGAAGGACCTGGTCCGGACCCGTGGCGTCCTCGGTCCGGTCCCGCCCGCCGCGGTTTCCCGGGTGCCCGACGGATGCGACGCGTCAGGCGGTCGTCCCGGGTGCCTCCGGCAGCTCCAGCTCCGGCCGGCCGGCCGCGAGCCGGTCGCCGATGTCCCGGAGCCCCGTCAGGTCGTGCACGTCGCCGGGCAGCGCGGCCACTTCCGTCACCGCCACCTCGGGATGGAGCGCGGTGAAGCGGTCACGCGTGCGCTGTTCGCGCGCGAGCAGGTGCATCCGCTCGGCGTGCAGCCTCAGCAGGCCCGCGGTGAGCCGGTCGACGGCCCGCTGCTCCGCCTCCGCCCGCGCGTCCGCCTCCGTGTCGCCGGCGCCGGTGCCGTCCGCGGTGGCGGGGGAGCCTCCGTCGGGGACGTCCTGGATCGGCGTCGGCGGTGTCCCGGACCCGTGGGTCGGTGCTGCGGGAGCGTCCGGAGCGGGGGAGCCCGCTGCGGGAGCGTCTGAACTTCCGTACGTTTCGGGAGAGTTACGAAGTCCAGCCTTCCCGTCCTCCTGATCCACAATGCGGGATTCCTCAAGATTTTCCGCGGCGGCGAGCGCCCGCTCGGCCGACAGCCGGACCGCGTCGCTGCCGTGGACCCGGTTGAGCACCAGGCCGGCCAGCGGCATGTTCTCCGCGGCCAGCCGCTCCACGAAGTACGCGGCCTCGCGCAGTGCGTCCCGCTCCGGGGCCGCCACCACCAGGAACGCCGTACCGGGCGCCTGGAGCAGCTGGTAGGTGGCGTCCGCGCGGGTACGGAACCCACCGAACATCGAGTCCATCGCGGCCACGAACGTCTGGACGTCCCGCAGCAGTTGCCCGCCGAGCAGCTTGCCCAGGACCCCGGTCATCATCGACATGCCGGCGTTCAGGAACTTCATCCCCGCGCGGCCGCCGACCTTCGCCGGGGCCAGCAGGAGGCGGATGAGCTTGCCGTCGAGGAAGGACCCGAGCCGCTTGGGCGCGTCCAGGAAGTCCAGCGCGGAGCGGGAGGGCGGGGTGTCGACGACGATGAGGTCCCACTCGTCCCGGGACCGCAGCTGGCCCAGCTTCTCCATCGCCATGTACTCCTGCGTGCCCGCGAAGCCCGCCGAGAGCGACTGGTAGAAGGGGTTGCCTAGGATCGCGGCGGCCCGCTCGGGGTCCGCGTGCGCCTCGACGATCTCGTCGAAGGTGCGCTTCATGTCGAGCATCATCGCGTGCAGCTCGCCGCCCGCGGAGTCGTCGATGCCCTTCACCCGGCGCGGGATGTTGTCGAGCGAGTCGATGCCCATGGACTGGGCGAGCCGGCGGGCCGGGTCGATGGTGAGGACGACCACCTTGCGCCCCCGTTCGGCCGCGCGCAGGCCCAGCGCCGCGGCGGTGGTCGTCTTGCCGACCCCGCCCGAGCCGCAGCACACCACGATCCGGGTGGCCGGGTCGTCGATCAGCGGGTCGATGTCGAGCGTGCGCGTGGGGGAAAGGCGGTGACGGGCCACCGGGGCGTGTGCCTGCGCCGGTTCCGGACGACGACTCATGACATCCTCTGCTTCCCCTGTTTCCGGTGCTGACGGCTCGTGCCGGGGCGGGCACGGCGGCTCGCTGCGGGACCGGTGCGGCCGTCCGCGGCGAGGGTGGTGCGGCGGTCCGGGGCCGGACGGGATCCACGCGGAGCGCCGGGCCGGACGGGACGGGGGCCGCGCGGCGTGCCGGGCCGGGCGGGACGGTTCCCGGTCGTGCGGGCGCGGTCCGTCATGACACGTCCTGTTCGCGGAGCTCCCTGGCCAACGCGTACAGACCGGCCAGGTCCATGCCCTCCGCGAGCAGCGGGAGTTCGTGCAGCGGCAGGCCGAGGCCCGCCAGCACGGCGCGCTGCTCGGTCTCCAGCCCGTACCGCTCGGCGTACTCCCCGGCCTGCGCGAGCAGCGGGTCCACCAGCTGCTCGGCGTGTCCGCCGCGCCGGGCCCCGCCGAGTCCGGCGGACGACAGCGCCCGCGCGACGGAGGAACGCCGGACCGACCCCACGAGTTCCAGGTCGGCCGCGTCCAGCATCCCGGGGCGCACCATGTTCACGATGACCCGCCCGACCGGCAGCCGCGCCGCGCGCAGCTCGGAGATGCCGTCCGCGGTCTCCTGGACCGGCATCTCCTCCAGGAGGGTCACCAGGTGCACGGCCGTCTCCGGCGACTTCAGCACCCGCATCACGGCCTGGGCCTGATGGTGCACCGGGCCGATCTTGGCGAGCCCGGCGACCTCGTCGTTGACGTTGAGGAAGCGGGTGATGCGTCCGGTCGGCGGCGCGTCCATCACGACGTAGTCGTAGACGAACCGCCCGTCCTTCTCCTTGCGCCGCACCGCCTCGCACGCCTTGCCGGTCAGCAGGACGTCCCGCAGGCCGGGCGCGATGGTGGTGGCGAAATCTATCGCGCCGAGCTTCCGCAGGGCCCGTCCGGCGCCCCCCAGCTTGTAGAACATCTGGAGGTAGTCCAGAAGGGCCTGTTCGGGATCGATGGCGAGGGCGTACACCTCGCCGCCGCCCGGTGCGATGGCGATCTTCCGCTCCTCGTACGGCAACGCCTCCGTCTCGAAGAGCTGTGCGATGCCCTGGCGGCCCTCGACCTCGACGAGGAGCGTCCGCTTCCCCTCCGTGGCCAGGGCCAGCGCGAGGGCCGCGGCCACCGTGGTCTTGCCGGTTCCGCCCTTGCCACTGACGACCTGGAGCCTGCTCACGCCTTCGAGCCTAATTCCTTCTCGTGCGCCCCGGCGGCTCCGGGGGGCAGTTGCCGTGATTCGCGTCCCGGCGCGCGGCGGGCGGACCACGCGTCGAGGCCACCGCCGGGGGGAGCGGGGGCGGCAGCGGCTAGAGTCGGCCGCATGACCAAGTGGGAATACGCGACTGTGCCGCTGCTCGTCCACGCCACGAAGCAGATCCTGGACACCTGGGGCGAGGACGGCTGGGAGCTCGTCCAGGTCGTGCCCGGGCCCAACAACCCCGAGCAGCTGGTGGCCTACCTGAAGCGGGAGAAGCGGGGATGAGTGCCGTCGAGGCGAGACTGGCCGAGCTGGGGCTGAGCCTGCCCGAGGTCGTCCCGCCGCTGGCCGCGTACCGGCCGGCCGTGCGCTCGGGACGGTACGTCTACACCGCCGGCCAGCTCCCCATGGTGGACGGCAAGCTCTCGATGACCGGCAAGGTCGGCGCGGAGGTCACGGCGGAGGAGGCGAAGGAGCTGGCGCGCGTGTGCGCGCTGAACGCCCTCGCGGCGGTCAAGTCCGTCGCCGGTGACCTGGACCGCGTCGAGCGCGTGGTGAAGGTCACCGGCTTCGTCGCCTCCGCCCCGGACTTCACGGGCCAGCCGGTCGTCCTCAACGGCGCGAGCGAGCTGCTGGGCGAGGTCCTCGGCGACAAGGGCGTGCACGCGCGCAGCGCGGTGGGCGTCGCGGTGCTGCCGCTGGACGCACCGGTCGAGGTCGAGGTCCAGGTGGAGCTCACGGAGGCGTAGGCCTCCGGCGGGTGGCGCGCCGTACCGCCCGGTACCGCGCCCCCCGCGCCCCCCACGTCATCAGCGCTGTCCGCGCCGCCGGGACCACGGGGGTGACGGGGGTGTGCGCGCCTCCTCCCGCCGTCGCGCCGCGCGGAGCGCCGGGGCGGCGGTCCCGCCTCCGCCCCGGCGGGCGTCCCGCCTCCGTCCCGGTGGGCACTCGAACATCCGCCCGTCACGGGATAGCCTCCGGCCATGGCGAATGCGCAGACCGGCGGGCAGTGGTACCCGCCGGAATGGCCGGGCCGGATCCGTGCGCTCGCGGACGGCACGCTCACCCCGGTCGCGCCGAGGCGCGCGGCCACCGTCATGCTGCTCAAGGACACCGGCGACGAGCCTGCCGTGTACATGCTGCGCCGGCGTACCTCCATGGCTTTCGCCGGCGGCGCGTACGCCTACCCCGGGGGCGGCGTCGACCCGCGCGACGACGACCGCCGCGTCCGCTGGGCGGGCCCCCCGCGCGCGTGGTGGGCCCGGCGGCTCGGCGTCGACGAGGCGGGGGCCCAGGCGATCGTGTGCGCGGCCGTGCGGGAGACCTACGAGGAGGCCGGCGTCCTGCTCGCCGGCCCGTCCCCCGACTCCGTGGTCGGGGACACCACGGGCGCGGACTGGGAGGCGGACCGGGCCGCGCTCGTCGCGCGGGAGACCTCCTTCGCGGAGTTCCTCGACCGCCGCGGACTGGTCCTGCGCTCGGACCTGCTCGGCGCCTGGACGCGCTGGATCACCCCCGAGTTCGAGCCGCGCCGCTACGACACCTGGTTCTTCGTCGCCGCGCTCCCCGAGGGGCAGCGCACCCGCAACGCCTCCACGGAGGCCGACCGCACGGTGTGGACCGCCCCGCGCGAGGCGGCCGCCGCGTACGACCGCGGCGAGCTGCTGATGATGCCGCCGACCATCGCGACCCTGCGCCAGCTGGCGGCGTACGGGACGGTGGCCCAGGCGCTCGACGCGGCGCCCGCGCGCGATCTCACGCCGGTGCTGGCCACCGCGCGCCTGGCGGAGGGCGGGATCGTGCTCTCCTGGCCGGGACACGACGAGTTCACCCAGCACATCCCGACCGGTGGAGCACCCGTATGACGGACGCAGCAGCCCTTCCCGGCCGGCCGCGGGGCGAGGTCGTCTCCGGCCGTGCCACCCCACGCGCCGTCAACGTCCTGGCTCCCAACGCCTCGCCGATGACCCTGGACGGCACCAACACCTGGATCCTGGCGGAACCGGACTCCGGCCTCGCGGTCGTGGTCGACCCCGGCCCGCTGGACGAGGGGCACCTGCGGCACGTCGTCGACACGGCCGAGCGGGCCGGACGGCGCGTCGCCCTCAGCCTGCTGACGCACGGTCACCCGGACCACGCCGAGGGCGCCGCCCGGTTCGCCGAGCTGACCGGCACGAAGGTGCGGGCGCTGGACCCGGCGCTGCGGCTCGGGGACGAGGGGCTGGCCGCCGGCGACGTCGTCACCGTCGGGGGCCTGGAGCTGAGGGTCGTACCGACCCCCGGCCACACCGCGGACTCCCTCTCCTTCCACCTCCCGGCCGACCGGGCCGTCCTCACCGGGGACACCGTCCTGGGCCGCGGCACGACCGTGGTGGCCCATCCCGACGGCCGCCTCGGCGACTACCTGGACAGCCTGCGCCGTCTGCGCTCCCTCACCGTCGACGACGGCGTCCACACGGTCCTGCCCGGCCACGGGCCCGTCCTGGAGGACGCCCAGGGCGCCGTCGAGTACTACCTCGCCCACCGCGCCCACCGCCTCGCCCAGGTCGAGACGGCCGTCGAGGACGGTCGCCGCACCCCGTCCGAGGTCGTCGCCCACGTCTACGCCGACGTCGACCGCTCCCTGTGGCCCGCCGCGGAGCTGTCGGTACGGGCCCAGCTGGAGTACCTGCGGGAGCACGGGCTCATCTAGGTCCCGCCAGCCCACCCGGGCCGAGGCGGTTCGACGGGGGCACGACGGAGCCCCGCCTTCCGGCCGGGAGGGCGGGGCTCGTGCCCGTGAGGAGCCGGGCGGGTGTCAGCGGGAGCGCTTCGCGAGGCGCTCGACGTCCAGGAGGATCACCGCACGGGCCTCCAGACGGAGCCAGCCGCGCTGGGCGAAGTCCGCCAGGGCCTTGTTGACCGTCTCGCGGGAGGCGCCGACCAGCTGGGCCAGTTCCTCCTGCGTGAGGTCGTGCACGACGTGGATGCCCTCCTCCGACTGCACGCCGAAACGGCGGGAGAGGTCGAGCAGGGCCCGCGCGACACGGCCCGGGACGTCCGAGAAGACCAGGTCCGACATGGCGTCGTTGGTCTTGCGCAGCCGTCGCGCCACCGCCCGCAGCAGCGCCGTGGCCACCTCGGGACGGGCGCTCAGCCAGGGCTGGAGGTCGCCGTGGCCGAGGCCGAGCAGCTTCACCTCGGTGAGCGCCGTGGCGGTCGCGGTGCGCGGGCCCGGGTCGAAGAGCGACAGCTCGCCGATCAGTTCGCCGGGGCCGACGACGGCGAGCATGTTCTCGCGGCCGTCGGGGGACGTGCGGTGGAGTTTGACCTTGCCCTCGGTGACCACGTACAGCCGGTCGCCGGGGTCACCCTCGTGGAACAGGGAGTCGCCCCGTGCCAGGGTCACCTCACTCATGGAGGCGCGAAGCTCCGCGGCCTGCTCGTCATCGAGCGCCGCGAAGAGCGGGTTCCGCCGCAGAACGTCGTCCACGAGTTCTCTCCTTGTCGACCTGCTCAGGGGATCTTGTTCCCCCACGTACCAGGGGACCGTGGTGCCCATTTTGCCGGACGGTCCAAACAGTGTGATCTGTCACAAGGATGCCGCACAGGCCTGCCGGGGTAAGCGGCAGGGGTCCAATTGGACCCCGAACCGCGGGGTCCGGGGCGGACGCCGGTGCCGGGCCGTAGGCTGGCCGGGTGTCCAAATCGCCGGTGAGAGCACAGGCCGAGGAGGCTGCGCGGATGAGGGTACGTCGCGATTCCGCCGTGGGCGAACAGGACCCCGATGGCGGTAGGAAAACGACGGAAGCGGCAAAGAAGGCGCCGGTGAGGAAAGAGCCGACGGCACGCGCGGGCGGCGCGGCCGGGGAGGGGCCCGCGGACGCGGGGGGTTCCGCCCCCGTGGGGAAGGCCCGGGCCGCCGGGAAGCCCCCCGCCGCCCCGGGGAAGGCCGCCGCGGCGAGGACCGCCGCCGGGCCGGCCGGGAACGAGTCGCGCACCGCGCTCGTCCGCCGCGCCCGCCGCATCAACCGCGAGCTCGCCGAGGTGTACCCGTACGCGCACCCCGAGCTGGACTTCGACAACCCCTTCCAGCTCCTCGTCGCCACGGTGCTCTCGGCCCAGACCACCGACCTGCGCGTCAACCAGACGACCCCCGCCCTCTTCGCGAGGTACCCCACCCCCGAGGACCTGGCCGCGGCCGATCCCGAGGAGGTGGAGGAGATCCTGCGCCCCACCGGGTTCTTCCGGGCCAAGACCAGGTCGGTGATCGGGCTCTCCAAGGCGCTGGCGGAGGACTTCGGCGGCGAGGTGCCGGGCCGGCTCGAGGACCTGGTGAAGCTGCCCGGCGTCGGCCGCAAGACCGCCTTCGTCGTGCTCGGCAACGCCTTCGGCCGCCCCGGCATCACCGTGGACACGCACTTCCAGCGCCTGGTCCGCCGCTGGCGCTGGACCGGGGAGACCGACCCCGACAAGATCGAGGCCGCGGTCGGCGCGCTGTTCCCCAAGAAGGACTGGACCGACCTCTCGCACCACGTGATCTGGCACGGCCGCCGCATCTGCCACGCCCGCAAGCCCGCCTGCGGCGCCTGCCCCATCGCCCCGCTCTGCCCGGCGTACGGCGAGGGCGAGACGGACCCGGAGAAGGCGAAGAAGCTGCTGAAGTACGAGAAGGCCGGCCTTCCGGGCCAGCGCCTGAAGCCCCCGCAGGCCTACCTGGACGCCGGCGGCCGGCCGGCCCCGCCGCTGGGGGCCGGGTGACGGGGCGGCGGGCACGGCCGCGGGCACGGCTGCGGCGGCCCGCGGAACGATCCGGGGGACGCCGGGCGTTGGATCCGTGAGGTGCGGCGTGGGACGGGACAGGACCGCGGGGGTGGCGATGAGACGGGCGGGCGACACGGCGAGCGGTACCCGGGACGGCCGGACGAGGCTCGGCAAGGAGGGCCTGCCCGCCTGGCTGGACCCGGTGGCCCGCGCGGCCGAGACGGTCGCGCCGGGGCAGCTGAGCCGCTTCCTGCCCCCGGAGGACGGCGCGGGGCGCCAGTCCGCCGTCCTCGTCCTGTTCGGTGAGGGCGAGCGGGGCCCGGAGCTGCTGCTCATGGAGCGGGCGAGCTCGCTGCGCTCGCACGCCGGCCAGCCGTCCTTCCCCGGCGGTGCCCTCGATCCCGAGGACGGCGACCCGCAGGGCGACGGACCGCTGCGGGCCGCCCTGCGCGAGGCCGAGGAGGAGACCGGGCTCGACCCGTCCGGCGTCCAGCTCTTCGACGTCCTGCCGAAGCTCTACATCCCGGTCAGCGGCTTCGTCGTCACGCCCGTGCTGGGCTGGTGGCGCGTGCCCAGCCCGGTCGGCGTGGTGGATCCGAAGGAGACCGCCCGGGTCTTCACGGTCCCCGTGGCGGATCTCACCGATCCGGACAACCGTGCGACCGCGGTCCATCCCCGCGGCTACCGGGGCCCGGCGTTCCTGGTCGAATCGACCCTGGTGTGGGGTTTCACGGCCGGGGTCATCGACCGGCTGCTGCACTTCGCCGGATGGGAGCGCCCGTGGGACCGCGACCGGCAGGTCCCGCTGGACTGGGGGGCGTGACAGGGTGGGCGTCGTGCCGTGCGCTCCGGGGACCGGCGACGGCGGTTCGCGCCGTCCGCCCCCGGAATCCGGCCGAGGGGGAGCGAACGGAATGACGAGGCGAGGCGTGAAGCGGTGAACGTGCTGGACATCCTGTTGCTGGTCGCCGCCGTCTGGTTCGCGGTCGTCGGCTACCGCCAGGGGTTCGTCGTCGGCGTCCTGTCGGTGGTCGGGTTCCTGGGCGGCGGCCTGGCCGCCGTGTACGCGCTGCCCGTCCTGTGGGACGTCCTGACGGACCACTCCGAGGTCAGCACGGCCGCCGCGGTCGTCGCGGTCGTCGTGGTCATCGTCTGCGCCTCCGTCGGCCAGGCCCTGACCACCCACCTCGGCAACCGACTGCGCCGCCACATCACCTGGTCCCCGGCCCGCGCGCTGGACGCCACCGGCGGCGCCCTGGTCAACGTCGTCGCCATGCTGCTGGTCGCCTGGCTGATCGGCTCGGCCCTCGCCGGTACGACGCTGCCGACGCTCGGCAAGGAGGTCCGCGGCTCCAAGGTGCTGCTCGGGGTCTCCCGGGCGCTGCCCGACCGGGCCGACACCTGGTTCGCCGACTTCTCCTCCGTCCTCGCGCAGAACGGCTTCCCGCAGGTCTTCAGCCCGTTCGCCAACGAGCCGATCACCGAGGTCCGGCCTCCGGACCCGGCCCTCGTGAACAGCGCCGTGGCCGCCCGCGCCCAGCGTTCCATCGTCAAGGTCACGGGTACCGCCGTCGACTGCGGCAAGGTCCTGGAGGGCACCGGCTTCGTCTTCGACGAGCGCCGTGTGATGACCAACGCGCACGTCGTGGGCGGGGTCGACGAGCCGGTCGTGCAGATAGGCGGCGAGGGCAGGAAGTACGACGCGACGATCGTCCTCTACGACTGGAAGCGCGACATCGCCGTCCTCGACGTCCCGGACCTGAAGGCGCCCGTCCTGCGCTTCACCACCGAGGACGCGAGCAGCGGCGACAGCGCGATCGTCGCCGGCTTCCCGGAGAACGGGGCGTACGACGTCCGGTCCGCGCGGGTGCGGGGGCGCATCACGGCCAACGGCCCGGACATCTACCACCGGGGCACGGTCCGCCGCGACGTGTACTCCCTGTACGCGACCGTCCGTCAGGGCAACTCCGGCGGCCCGCTGTTGACCCCCGAGGGCAGGGTCTCCGGCGTGATCTTCGCGAAGTCCCTGGACGACGTGGAGACCGGGTACGCGCTCACCGTGGACGAGATCCGGGAGGACATCACCAAGGGCCGCGCCGCGAACCAGGAGGTGGACAGCGACAGCTGTGCGCTCTAGGGACGCGGGAAGACCCTGCGGAAACGCGGGAAGGGCCTGCGGGGAACGTGGAGGAGCCCTGCGGCCGGCCGGTGTCCGCCGGCCGGCCGAGCGGACGTCCGGTCAGCCGCGCTGGTGACGCAGGCGGACCGAGACCCAGCGGGCCCGGCGACGGAGGATGTGCGGAATTCCCACCCGGAGGTCCGTACCTGCCATCTGCGGTGCACCGCCTCGCTGGTGGGAACCCGTACCGCTCGCCGAGCGGCGAGTGCGGCTTGCGTCACTGTAGTCGTGCGTCCAGCCCATACCCCGACGTCTGCCCCCGCCCCATGGTCGATAACCGCCTCATGGGCACTCAATTGGCCTATGCGCCGGGCAATTGGCCGCTTCTGGAACGGGTGTTCGGTCATGTGGATCAGGGTGTCGCCGGCCCGCGCGTCGGCGGCGGCTCCGGGACGGCGGAACGGGCGGCGACGGCGGAACGGGCGGCGGGGGCGCCCGCCCGGTCACCGGTCCGGTTCGGGGTCCTTCAGCCAGTTGACCAGTTCGGTCGAGAAGGCGACCGGGTCCTCCTCGTGCGGGAAGTGCCCGAGCCCGTCGAACAGCCGCCAGCGGTACGGAGCCTCGACGTACTGCCCGGAGCCGGCGGCGCTGCGCGTGCGCACCACGGGGTCCAGCGAGCCGTGCAGGTGCAGCGTCGGCACCCGCACCGGCCGCTTCATCCGGCGGTTGAACTGGAAACCGTCCGGGCGGGCCAGGGAGCGCACCATCCAGCGGTACGGCTCGATCGAGCAGTGCGCCGTGGAGGGGATGCACATGGCCCGCCGGTAGGCGGCCAGCGCCTCCTCGTCCGGCGGCCGGGGCCCGGACCAGTCCCGGATGAGTTCGGCCACCAGCGCCCCGTCGTCCGCGGTGAGGCGGCGCTCCGGGATCCAGGGCCGCTGGAATCCCCAGATGTGCGACAGGGCGGCCGACTGCCTGGCGTCGGAGAGCATCGCCGAGCGCCAGCGCCGCGGATGCGGCATCGACACGACCGCCAGCCGCCGGACGAGCTTGGGGCGCATCGCCGCCGCCGTCCACGCCAGGTACCCGCCCAGGTCGTGGCCGACCAGCGCGGCGTCCGGCTCGCCGAGGGAGCGCACCACCCCGGTGATGTCCAGCGCGAGGTTGGCCGGGTCGTAGCCGCGCGGGGTGCGGTCGCTGCCGCCGACGCCCCGCAGGTCCATGGCGACGGCCCGGAACCCGGCGTCGGCGAGCGCCGTCAGCTGGTGCCGCCAGGTCCACCAGAACTGCGGGAAGCCGTGCAGCAGCAGCACCAGCGGCCCGTCACCCAGTTCCGCGATGTGGAAGCGGGCGCCGTTGGCGGCGACGTCCCGGTGGGTCACCTCGGCACCGCCGGGAATGCCGATGCGTACCACCGAGGTGGGGTGCGCCTGAGGTGGTTGCCCCGAAGGGACGAAGGAGCCCGTCATGAGGACGAGCGTGCCACAGCCTCGATGGCCGGGTGGGCCCGGTCCTCCGGCAGCTCGGGGCGCGGGTGCGGCTTGGCCTTCTGCAGCACGCCCGCCGTCTCCTTCACCGAGGCGGCGACCTTCTGCGGCCCCCGGCCCTTCTTGGCCTTCTTCGCGAAGACGACGCCGATCAGCGCGAGGGCCGCCGCGACCAGGACGTTCGCCGCGAAGGACAGCAGGAAGCAGACCGCGAGGTTCCAGCCGCTCCAGGTGCGGATGCCGTAGGCCAGCGCGAAGTTCAGCATCGGCAGGGAGAACAGGAGCAGCACGCCGGCCGCCGTGAACGCGCCGCCGCTGGTGGCGCCCCGCTTGACGTCCTGCTTGAGCTGCGCCTTCGCCAGCGCGATCTCGTCGTGCACCAGCGCCGACATGTCCGCCGTCGCCGAGGCGAACAGCTGGCCGATGCTGCGTTCGGCGCCGACCGGGCTGCCGTCGGGTGCGCTCATCGCGGTCTCCCTCTTCTGCGTACTTCTGCGTGCCTGCGCGTACGGTTCAGTCTGCCGTCTGACGGCCCGTGCACGACTGCTCGCACCCGGCTGACCGGGTGCGACCGCCGTGGTCCTGTCTTTTGTACCGTCTCGTCAGATCATGCCGGACCGTCGTGGTCCTCGCCTGCCCTGCCCGTCACTTCGGCAAGCCCGTTCCGCTCGGCGGCCTTCTCCCGGGCGAGCCGCCGGTGCTCGGCGGCCTTGCGCTCGAGGATCTCCGCCATGCGCAGGTGGTACGCCGGGTCGTCCTGCTCGTAGACGTCCGGGACGCCGTCGAGGTCCTCGTCGCGCTCCTCCTCCTCGGCCAGCCTGCGGTACTTGGCGTTCCGCACCTTCAGCAGCACCGTCGCGAGGACGGCGGCGATCAGCGAGCCGGTCAGCACGGCGGCCTTGACGCTGTCGGTCATGACCGCGTCGCCCTCGAAGGCCAGTTCGCCGATGAGCAGCGAGACGGTGAAGCCGATCCCGGCGAGGGCCGAGACGGCGAACACGTCCGGCCAGGCGAGGTCCTCGCTGAGCGAGGCCCGGGTGAAGCGGGACGTCAGCCAGGTGCCGCCGAAGATGCCGAGCATCTTGCCGACGACGAGGCCGAGCACGACACCGAGCGTCTCGGGCTGGGTGAACACGTCCGCGAGCGCGCCGCCGGAGACGGTCACCCCGGCACTGAACAGCGCGAACAGCGGAACCGCGAGGCCCGCGGAGAGCGGCCGGACCAGGTGCTCGATGTGCTCGCCGGGGGACTGCTCCTCGCCCTCGTGACGGTGGCAGCGCAGCATCAGGCCCATGGCCACACCGGCGATGGTGGCGTGGACGCCGCTGTTGTACATCAGCCCCCACACGACGAGCGCGAGCGGGACGTACACGTACCAGCCCCGCACGCCCTTGCGCAGCAGCAGCCAGAAGAGGGCGAGGCCCGCGACCGCGCCGCCGAGCGCGGCGAAGTTCAGGTCGGAGGTGAAGAAGACCGCGATGATCAGGATCGCGAACAGGTCGTCGACGACGGCGAGGGTGAGCAGGAAGGCGCGCAGCGCGCTCGGCAGGGAGGTGCCGATGACGGCGAGCACGGCGAGGGCGAAGGCGATGTCGGTGGCGGTGGGCACCGCCCAGCCGGCCAGCGAGCCGCCGCCGAGGGTGTTGGTGAGCGTGTAGACGAGCGCCGGCGCGGCCATGCCGCACAGGGCGGCGACGACCGGCAGCGCCGCCGCCTTCGGATCGCGCAGATCACCCGCGACGAGTTCCCGCTTGAGCTCGACCCCGGCGACGAAGAAGAACACCGCCAGCAGTCCGTCGGCGGCCCAGTGCGCGACCGACAGGTTCAGCCCGAGGGCCTCGGGGCCGAAGTGGAAGTGGCTGACGCTCTCGTAGCTGTCCCGCAGCGCGGGTATGTTCGCCCAGACCAGCGCGACGACGGCGGCGAGGAGGAGGAGCACACCGCCGACGGTCTCGGTGCGCAGGGCGTTCGCGACGAAGGTCCGCTCGGGCAGGGAGAGGCGGCCGAGGGCCTTGCGGCGAGGGGTGGGGGTGCGGGGCGCGGTCACGGACGGTTCCTCCGGTGGTCGGGTAGCACGAATCGCGTGCCGACCAGACTTCCCGGCGCCCCATGAGACAGTTCTTGGCGTTCAGCCTACCCAACGCGCTCCCGGGGCGCGCCGGGAGCCTCCCGGCCGTGACCTTCCGAACGCCGTGCGGGGTGTCCGTCGGGCGCCCGGGCACCCCGTCGGGCGGTGATCGGCCGGGTGGCCGGCACCGGTGACCGGTCCGTGCTCGTTCAGTTCTCGCCGGGAGCCCGGGGCGGCTCGGCCGGTACGGTCGGCGCAGGGCTCTGCCCGCCCCGGCCCCGGGCCTTCTTCTTCGCCTCGATCTCCTCCAGCGTGGTCACGCGTATGCGTCGTCGTCCGCGGGGGACGCGCCGGGGTTCGGGCTCGGCCCCGGCCGACGCGGGGGCCGTCTCGTCGGCGGCCGGCCTCCCGGGGCCGCCGAGCAGCTCCTCCAGGGGCCCGGCGCAGGCGGCGCACAGGTCCTTCTCGGCGGCCCTGCCGTCGTCCGACCTGATCGTGTAGGTCCTGGCGGGCGTCCGCCGGTCCACGTCGCACGCGACGACCTGGATCTTCACACCTGCCCCCTGTCCGTGACGTACGCGGCCCCGGGCCCAGGCTACCGGCGTGCAAGTCTGACAAGCGTGCGGGATACCGTGAGCGCAGGCGTTGCGGGGCAACGGAGGGGACCGGGCGGCGGAAGCGGGAGGGGTCGTGCCGAAGCGCAAGATCGTCGATGAGGGCGAAGTCATCCGCTGGTTCGAGCAGGGGTGGACCTACCAGCAGATGGCCGACGAGTACCGGAGGAAGTACGGGATCGAGACCGTCTCCTCGATGTGGGGGAACTTCCGGTACCGCAAGGGCCTCAGCAGGCGGATCGCCCGGAACGACGACCTGATCCCGTGGGCCGTGAAACCCGAGCACCGGCAGCTCTACCCGCTGGCGATGCTGCGCGTGGAGGGCCGGCGCCGTGCCGGCATGGACCTGGAGGAGGACCGGGTCAGACGACTGGAGTCCTGGAAGCGGACGCTGGCGGAGGAGAACGTCGTCGTCCACTACGACCCGGACACGGAGGAAGGTTTCTTCTACGTGCCCCGTGAGCCGCAGGACGACGACCTGATCCGCCGGCCCAAGCTGAAGACCACCCGGCGCCGCAACGCGGACGAGCGCAAGGACGCGTGACGCACGAGCGGGGGCGAGCCGGGCGGGTGCGCGGGGCGGCCGGGTGGCCGGGTGCACCCGGCCACCGTGACGGTGCGGACGACGCCGGACGGGGGCGTCCGGCGGAGTTCCCGTGCTTCCGCGGCATCGGGCGAGCCCGGTGCCGGGAACTCCGCCGCTCGGAGCGGCCGCCCCGACGCCCCCGTCCCGCCGCGGACCCTAGTCCTCGCCGGACGTCCGGGGCAGCTTGGCCTGGATCAGGTCCATCACCGTGGAGTCGGTGAGCGTGGTGACGTCACCGAGCTGGCGGTTCTCCGCCACGTCCCGCAGCAGACGGCGCATGATCTTGCCGGAGCGGGTCTTCGGCAGTTCGGCCACCGGCAGGATCCGCTTGGGCTTGGCGATCGGGCCGAGCGTGGCGCCCACGTGGTTCCGCAGCTCGGCGGCCAGGTCCTCGGTCTCCGCCGCCGTGCCGCGCAGGATCACGAAGGCGACGATCGCCTGGCCGGTCGTCTCGTCCGCCGCGCCGACCACGGCCGCCTCGGCGACCGACGGGTGGGAGACGAGCGCGGACTCGACCTCGGTGGTGGAGATGTTGTGGCCGGACACGAGCATGACGTCGTCGACCCGGCCGAGCAGCCAGATGTCGCCGTCGCCGTCCTTCTTGGCGCCGTCGCCGGCGAAGTACTTGCCCTCGAACCGCGACCAGTAGGTGTCGATGAACCGCTGGTCGTCGCCCCAGATGGTGCGCAGCATCGACGGCCACGGCTCGGTGATCACCAGGTAGCCGCCGCCACCGTCGGGCACCTCGTTCGCCTCGTCGTCGACGACGGTCGCCTCGATGCCGGGCAGCGGGGTCTGGGCGGAACCGGGCTTGGCCGCGGTCACCCCCGGCAGCGGCGAGACCATGATGGCGCCGGTCTCGGTCTGCCACCAGGTGTCCACCACCGGGGTGCGGTCCGCGCCGATGTTCTTGCGGTACCAGACCCACGCCTCGGGGTTGATCGGCTCACCGACGGAGCCGAGGACGCGCAGCGAGGACAGGTCGAACTTCGCGGGGATGTCGTCGCCCCACTTCATGAACGTCCGGATCGCGGTGGGCGCGGTGTAGAGGATCGTCACGCCGTACTTCTGCACGATCTCCCAGAAGCGGCCCTGGTGCGGGGTGTCCGGCGTGCCCTCGTACATGACCTGGGTGGCGCCGTTGGCGAGCGGGCCGTAGACGATGTAGGAGTGCCCGGTGACCCAGCCGACGTCGGCCGTGCACCAGTAGACGTCGGTCTCCGGCTTGAGGTCGAAGACGGCCCAGTGCGTGTACGCCGTCTGCGTGAGGTAGCCGCCGGAGGTGTGCAGGATGCCCTTCGGCTTACCGGTCGTGCCCGAGGTGTAGAGGATGAACAGCGGCTGCTCGGCCTCGAACGCCTCCGGGGTGTGCTCGGGGCTCTGCCGCTCGACCAGGTCGTGCCACCACACGTCGCGGCCCTCGGTCCAGGCGACGTCCTGGCCGGTGCGGCGCACCACGAGGACGTGCTCGACGTGCTCCACGCGCGAGACGGCCTCGTCCACGGCCGGCTTGAGCGCGGAGGGCTTGCCGCGCCGGTAGCCGCCGTCGGCGGTGATGACGACGCGCGCGTCGGCGTCCTGGATGCGGGTCGCGAGCGCGTCCGCGGAGAAGCCGCCGAAGACCACGGAGTGCGCGGCGCCGATGCGGGCGCAGGCCAGCATCGCGATCGCCGTCTCCGGGATCATCGGCATGTAGACGGCGACCCGGTCGCCCTTGCGCACCCCCAGCTCGAGCAGGGCGTTGGCGGCCCTGGAGACCTCGTCCTTGAGCTGGGCGTAGGTGAGGGATCGGCTGTCGCCCGGCTCGCCCTCGAAGTGGATGGCGACCCGGTCGCCGTGGCCGGCCTCCACGTGCCGGTCGACGCAGTTGTAGGCGACGTTGAGCTCGCCGTCCTGGAACCACTTGGCGAACGGCGGGTTCGACCAGTCGAGGGTCTGCGTGGGCTCCTTGGCCCAGGTCAGTCGGCGGGCCTGCTCGGCCCAGAAGCCGAGCCTGTCAGCCTTGGCCTGTTCATACGCCTCTCCCGTGACGTTGGCGTTCGCGGCCAGGTCGGCGGGGGGCGTGAAGCGACGCTCCTCCTTCAGAAGGTTGGCCAGGCTTTCATTGCTCACGGCATCTGCCTTTCCCGGGGTGTCCGTTGTGTCCCAGACCACAGCTCATCAGACCTGGGGTGCGCTGACAAGGGCCGACGGCAAAGTGGTTTAGACCTGTGAGGGGTGGGGGCGGGGCCGCCGTCGTCCCGGTCACCCGTTCCCACGGCCCCCGGCGCAGACCGGTTCAAGAGGTGTAACGCCTCTCACACTCGCCGGGGTCCCTCACGCTCCTCAGGGTTCCCTCACCCGGCCGGTTCCATCGCCCGCACCCGCTCGAACACCCCCTCCCCGTCCCGCTCCGTGAGGAGGTACGCCTGGGCCTCGCCCACGTGGAAGTAGAGCCCGTGCAGCTCCAGGGTCCCGTTCTCCAGGGCCCGGGCCACCGACGCGTGGGCGCGCAGGTGCTCCAGCTGCTGGATCACGTTCGCCAGGCACAGCCGCTCGACCGCGTCGGCGGGTGTCCGTCCGGCCAGTCGCACCCGGGGGCCGAGCCCGTCGTCCATGCGCTCCAGGCTCGGCAGCCCGTGCCGCAGCCACCGCCCCAGCGGCGTGCCGGCGCCGCCCGGCTCCGGTGCGAGCAGCGCCTGCATCGCACCGCACCCCGAGTGGCCGCACACGGTGATCGACCGCACCGCCAGTACCTCCACGGCGTACTCGAGGGCGGCCGCCACCGAGTCGTCGCCGCTCTCCTCGCCGGGTGGCGGCACGAGGTTGCCGACGTTGCGCACCACGAACAGGTCCCCCGGGCCGCTGGAGGTGATCATCGAGGTGACCAGCCGGGAGTCGGCACAGGTCAGGAACAGCTGCGCGGGCCGCTGGCCCTCGCGCGCCAGCCGGGCCAGTTCACCGCGCACCAGAGGAGCGGTGCGGCACTGGAACGCGCTGAGGCCCCGCACCAGTTCGTGCCCCGCGGTGCCGGACGGCTCCGGCCCGTCCGCGCCGGACGCGATCGGCCGTCCACCGCCGCCCGGCACGGGCCCCGGGTGGTCGCACTGGTGGTTGCGCCAGGCCGTCCAGGGCCGGCAGCGGCAGGCGGCGCCGGGCGCGCCGGCCTGCCCGCTCCCGTCCGCCGGGTGGCCGGCGAGTGCCGCGGGCTCGGCGATCCGGACCCCGGCGCGGCGGCCGGTGATCTCCACGGTGCCGCCCCGCGCGGTGTGCGTGCTCTGCCAGTCCTGCAGCGTCTCGTAGGCCGCGTGGTCCATAAACGACCCGTCCAGCGTCACCACGGCGTCGGTCCCGTGGGGGACCAGATGCAGGGTGCGGCTGAGCCGCGGCACCGCGAGGAACGTCAGCTGCCCCCGTACGTGGACGTGGTGGGTCCCCTCCTTCTCCTCGTGGGTGATGCGGGTGCGGGTGAGGCGGTGCAGGGCCACGCCCACGGCCGCGGCGACGCCCAGGGCCACGCCCTCCAGGACGCCGAGGGACACCACGCCGAGGGTGGTCACGGCGTAGACCGGGACTTCCCGGTGACGGGTCACCGTGCGGATGTGGTGCAGGGACACCATCTGGACGCCGACGGCCATCACCAGGGCGGCGAGCGAGGCGAGCGGGATGAGCTCCAGGAGCGGGACCATCAGCAGCGCGGCGATCACCACGAGACCGCCGTGCAGCATCGTGGAGTTCCGGCTCACGGCGCCCGCGCGCACATTCGCGGAACTGCGGACGGCCACCCCGGCCACGGGCAGTCCGCCGAGGGAGCCGGAGACGACGTTGGCCGCGCCCTGCCCGAGCAGTTCGCGGTCCAGGTCGGACCGCCCGGCGCGGGCGGGGCCGGGGCGGCCGGACACCAGCTTGTCCACGGCGACCGCGCCGAGCAGCGACTGCACGCTGCACACCAGGGTCGTCGTGAGCACGGCGGCGGCGAGGCCGAGCACCGGCCCCTCGGGCAGCCCGGCCAGGGCGTGGTTGCGCCAGGACGGCAGGTCCACCGCGGGCAGGGCGAGGCCGGCCGCGCCGGCCACCGCGGTGGCTCCGGCGACGGCGACGAGCGCGGCCGGGACCGGGCGGGTCACGCGTCCGATCCGGCCGGGCAGCCGGGGCCAGGACAGCAGCAGGGTCAGGGTCAGCACGCTCACCGACAGGGCCGCGGGGTGCAGGTTCGCCAGCTGGGCGGGGAGCGCGCGGAGGTTGTCGGGGACGGAGCTCTGCGGGGTGCCGCCGAGGACGATGTGCAGCTGGGCGACGGCGATGGTGACGCCGATGCCGGCGAGCATGCCGTGCACGATCGCGGGGCTGACGGCGAGCGCGCCGCGCGCCACCCGCAGACAGCCCAGGCCGAGCTGGGCGAGCCCGGCGAGGACGGTGATGGCGCAGGTCGTCCGCCAGCCGTAGTGCTGGATGAGGTCGGCGGTGACGACGGTCAGCCCGGCGGCCGGACCGCTGACCTGGAGCGGGCAGCCGCCGAGCCGCCCGGCGACGAGTCCGCCCACGGCGGCGGCGACCAGTCCCGCCTGGAGCGGTGCGCCGGTGGCGAGGGCGATGCCGAGGGACAGGGGAAGGGCGATCAGGAAGACCGCGATCGAGGCCGACAGGTCGGCGCCCGCGATGCGCGGGAGCCGCGGCCCGGTCGGCGGCGGGCTGTGGGGCGGATGGGCGCGCTCGGTCCGATCCGAGTCGGAGGCGCGGGCGGGAACGCAGGCGGACATGGTCTCCCGTCTCTTCCGGGTCTGCGCGGTCGCGGAAAGGGTGGGTGCCGCACGGTGGCGGGGCGATCGCGGGTAGGGCGGTCACGGCAGGGGAACGGCGTGGGACGGCGGGATTTATCAACAATGAGTAAACGAATCGTAATTCAGAGTAAAGAGAAGTCCTGGGCTTTCCAGGCAAATGGGGTAATCAGTCATCCCTGTGAGTGAAGTGGCCATTTCATCGGCTTGTCGTACTTATTCCTTCTCAGTTCCGTGCGACGTTGGCGGCGCTGCCGGTCCGGACCGGCACAGCACCAGAGAGCGCCCCCGTCGGGGCCGGCCCGAGAGAAGGAAGAAGGTGGGCGGATGGCCGCCACCCACAGGATCGCCGCGGGCACCGTGGTCGCCGCGGTGTGCGTCGCCTCGCTCGCCGGCTGCGGGGCCGGCGAGCGAGGCGACGGCGAGCGGGAGAGGAACCGGCAGAAGGGGAGCAGGGAGAAGGCCGAGCCGGCTCCCGCGCCGAAGAACGTCGTCAAGCTGATCGGCGACGGCTCCACCGCGTACACCGGGGCGCAGCCGCACCTGCCCCGGCCCGAACGGCTGAAGCCGGGCGAGAAGCCGCCGCAGTTCGTCGTCTTCTCCTGGGACGGGGCGGGGGAGGACGGCCAGCGGCTCTTCTCCCACTTCCGCAAGGTCGCCAAGGAGAACGACGCGACCATGACGTACTTCCTGAGCGGCGTGTACCTGCTCCCGGAGGAGAAGCGCGACCTGTACCGCCCGCCGCAGCACTCCCCGGGACGCTCCGACATCGGCTTCAACGACCGGCAGGGCATCGCCGACACCGTGAAGCAGCTGCGCCTGGCCTGGTTGGAGGGCAATGAGATCGGCACCCACTTCAACGGGCACTTCTGCGGCAGTGGCGGTGGGGTCGGCGAGTGGTCGGTGGCGGAGTGGAAGGACGAGATCGCCCAGGCCAAGCGCTTCGTGAGGACCTGGAAGAGCAACACCGGCATGGAGGACGCGGCCCCGCTGCCCTTCGACTACGACAAGGAGCTGATCGGCGCCCGCACCCCGTGCCTGGAGGGCCGGGAGAACTTCATGAAGGCCGCCCGTGACCTGGGTTTCCGCTACGACACCAGCGGCGTCAACAACCAGGTGTGGCCGAAGAAGAAGCTGGGCCTGTGGGACCTGTCGATGCAGCTCGTACCCTTCCCCGGGCACTCCTTCGAGCAGCTCGCCATGGACTACAACTTCATGGTCAACCAGTCCGGCACCACCACCCAGGGCGACCCGGCCAGGCACGAGCTGTGGGGTGACCAGATGCGGGACGGTCTGCTGCGGGGGTTCGACCGGGCCTACCACGGCAACCGCGCACCCCTGATCATCGGCAACCACTTCGAGTCCTGGAACGGCGGCACCTACATGCGCGCCGTCGAGGAGGTCATCGAGACGGTGTGCACCAAGTCCGAGGTGCGCTGCGTCTCCTTCCGGCAGCTCGCGGACTGGCTGGACGCCCAGGACCCGAAGACGCTGGCGAAGCTGCGCACCCTGGAGGTCGGTCAGGCCCCGCAGCAGGGCTGGAAGTCCTTCCTGGCCGCCGACCCCGCCCCGGCGCCCAAGGGGGCGCCGGGAACGCCGACGGAGACGGGGTGAGGGTCAGGCGGGCGTCGTAGCCCTCTCGCCGAGCACGAAGTCGGGGTCGACCTGCGCCGCCAGGTCGGCCCCGGTGCGCTCGTTGCCCCACGACCGGGCGTTCTTCAGGTGGAAGTGCACCATCTGGCGGGTGTAGCGCTCCGCGTCGCGCAGCCGGTACGTCGCGTCGGCGGCCGTGTGCAGCAGGCGCAGGGCGCGGCGGTTCGGTTCCTCCAGGAGGGGGAAGCGGGGCGGCCGGCCCTTCTCCATGGCCCGGACCCAGTCCGAGTGCCCCACCGTCACGAGCAGGTCGTCCCCGACCTCCGCGCGCAGGAAGTCGAGGTCGTCCGGGCCCTGCACCTTGTTGCCGACGACCTTCAGGGTCACCCCGAAGTCGCGGGCGTACTCCTTGTACTGGCGGTAGACGGAAACGCCCTTCCGGGTCGGCTCGGCCACGAGGAACGTGATGTCGAAGCGGGTGAACATGCCGGAGGCGAAGGAGTCGGAGCCGGCCGTCATGTCCACCACGACGTACTCGCCGGGGCCGTCCACCAGGTGGTTCAGGCACAGCTCCACCGCTCCCGTCTTGGAGTGGTAGCAGGCGACCCCCAGGTCGGCGTCCGTGAAGGGGCCGGTGACCATCAGGCGGACCGCCCCTCCGTCGAGGTCCACCGGCCGTGCGCAGGCGTCGTAGACCGGGTTGTCCTCGCGCACCCGCAGCAGCCGGGAGCCCGCGCCGGGCGGTGTCGTCTTGATCATCGTCTCGGCGGACGCGATGCGGGGGTTGGTGCCGCGCAGGTAGTCCTTGATCAGCGGCAGGTGCTCGCCCATCGCGGGCAGCGCGGACGCCTCCGCCTCGTCGAGGCCCAGTGCGGCTCCGAGGTGCTGGTTGATGTCGGCGTCGACCGCCACGACCGGGGCGCCCTCGGCCGCGAGGTGACGGATGAACAGGGAGGACAGGGTCGTCTTTCCGCTGCCGCCCTTCCCAACGAAAGCAATTTTCATGTTCACCAAGAGTAGTGGGTCATTTGCTCGGGGTGATGGTCCGGCGTGAAGAAGACCACTCCAACGTGGGGTCCGCGTCCGGGGTGCGTAGGGTCTTACCCATGAGTACGACAGGCGCGACCGCCGGCCCGCCCCCGAGCCCCCGGAAGGGGTCGAGCAAGGGAGACCCCCTCGCGGCCCTGGGCTCCCTGCCGGGAGTGGCCGACTCCGTGGAGTCCGTGCGCAAGGCCGTGGACCGGGTCTACGGGCACCGGGTCATGCGGCGGCGCAGCAACGAGATCACCTCCGAGGCGGCGCTGCGCGGCGCCCGCGGCTCGGCGGCGCTCTCGGGCGCCGACTGGGCCCTGGAGGAGGTGCGCCGGCGCAGCGACTTCGGCGGTGACGCCGAAGCGCGCACCATGGGTGCGGCCCTGCGCCTGAGCGCCGAGGCGGGGCAGCTGCTGTCGATCTGGCGGCAGTCGCCCCTGCGGGTGCTGGCCAGGCTGCACCTGGTGGCGGCGGCCGACAAGGCCGAGCGGGTCGGACGGCCCCGGCAGGAGGGCGAGCCGGTCGACGAGCCCCTGATCGGGCTCGGGCTGCCGAGCGCGGCGGAGGCGCACGGCCGGCTGGAGGGGCTGTCCGAGCTGGTCATCGCGGGCAGTTCCGCACCGGCGCTGGTGACGGCCGCCGTCGTCCACGGCGAGCTCCTCGCCCTGCGTCCCTTCGTCTCCCACAACGGCCTGGTCGCGCGGGCGGCCGAACGGATCGTCCTGATCGGCAGCGGTCTCGACCCGAAGTCGGTCTGCCCGGCCGAGGTGGGGCACGCCGAACTGGGGCGCGAGGCCTACCTGGCGGCCCTGGAGGGTTATGTCTCCGGCACGCCCGAGGGCGTGGCGGCCTGGATCGTCCACTGCGGACGCGCGATCGAACTCGGGGCGCGCGAGTCGACGGCGGTGTGCGAGGCGCTCCAGCGCGGGGCGGCGTGACGGGCGCGGGGCGCGGAGGGAACGAGAAGGGAAAAGGAAAGGGGCCCGCAAGGGCCCTTGCGCAGGGCGTGCAGGTAAATGCGGCGGTACGAGGACTCGTACCGCCGCTGGCATGTCGACCGGGTTACCAGGCGTCCTCGATATGTGCCCATCAGGTCGGGACTTTGCCCGCCACCTGGTGCGGCTGGCCCGTAATCGACGGGTCGACGTCGCGTGGGTGCCCGGTGTCCATGCGCGGTCCGTGGGGCCGAATGCGTGGTGAAGGTGATCCTCTCGGATGTCCTTGGTCTCGCGGGCCGTCAATTCCTTTGTACTCCAGGACCGGGACAAGCGGAAGTGCGGGCCCTGCTTCTTTACTTTTGGATTCAAACAGGCGGGAAACGGACGCCGGTACGCGGGGCGGCGGCCGGTGGCCGGCGGAGCGCTCCACCGAGGGGTCAGGCCGCCGTCGCGCGGCGGCGGCTGGCGTACCAGACGAGGCCCGCGGTGGCCGCGGCGGCCCCTATGGCGGCCGCCGCGACCAGAGCGGGGCGCGGCGGCACGGAGAACGCGGGGAAGCGCTGCTTGAGCCGGACGGGCCGGTGGAAGTCCAGGATCGGCCACTCGCGCGCGAGGGCCTCCCGGCGCAGCGCGCGGTCCGGGTTCACCGCGTGCGGGTGGCCCACCGACTCCAGCATCGGCACATCGGTCACCGAGTCGCTGTAGGCGTAGCAACGGGCCAGGTCGTAGCCCTCGGACTCGGCCAGTTCCCTGATCGCCTCGGCCTTCGTCGGGCCGTACGCGTAGTACTCCACCTCGCCGGTGAAGCACCCGTCGTCCCCCACGGCCATCCGGGTGGCCACGACCCGGTCGGCGCCGAGCAGTTCGCCGATCGGCTCGACGACCTCGGCACCGGAGGTGGAGACGATCACCACGTCGCGGCCCGCGACGTGGTGCTCCTCGATCAGGGCGGCGGCCTCGTCGTAGATGATCGGGTCGATCAGGTCGTGCAGCGTCTCGGCGACGATCTCCTTGACCTGCCGGACGTTCCAGCCGCGGCACAGCGCGGACAGGTACTTGCGCATCCGCTCCATCTGGTCGTGGTCGGCGCCGCCGGCCAGGAAGACGAACTGGGCGTACGCGGTGCGCAGGACCGCTCTGCGGTTGATCAGGCCGCCTTGGTAGAACGACTTGCTGAACGTGAGGGTGCTCGACTTCGCAATGACCGTCTTGTCCAGGTCAAAGAAGGCGGCTGCGCGGGGCGACGAGTGGTTTTCCACGCCCTTGAGCATAGGCGCAGCCCATTCGGCGTAAGGTGGGGCGTGTGGGTTTGCCTGAGAGGCCTCTCGGGTACACCATGGAAGTCACGGATCGTTCGCGACCGTGCTAACCCGGTCCGACTCCTCCCCCCCCGAGTCGGCCGTGGGGACGACCCCCGCTCTCCCCCCCGGCGGGGGTCGTCGCATGTCCGGGTGGGTTTTCCCTCTTTCTCCGCGGTCGAGGCGCCGTTGTGGTGCGGCGGGTGGGAAATGATTGTCATGCGCATGAGTAGTTACTTCCGGTAGTCACCGGACTGCTCTGCGGTCATCGCGCAGGAGATGCGCGGGGCTCACCGGTATGGGTGACGGCGATATTCACAACGGTCGAGGCGTCCACAGTTTTTCACCAAGATCCACACGGTTTTCCCGATCGCTGCACCGTGATTCCAGCGCGTTCCGCTCGTCACGGGTTCACACCCGGTTCGTCGTTCGCCGGGACGCGCGCGGCCGGTTCACGCCCCCCTCCCCGGGGAGGCCGCTCGCCGGCCCTTCACACGTTCGGACCGCGGGGCCGCAGGGTTCCCGCGGAAGATGCAGCAAAGAGGGACGAACATGGCCGGAACCGTCACACGCGATCCGCTGCCCGCCGCCGGAGGGGGCCGCCAGGGCGCACCGCTGATCGTCACCGAGGACGCCGGACTCCTCGACGACCTGCTGCGCCTGTGCGCGGCGGCCGGCGCCACACCGGAGGTCCATCACGGGGTGCCGGAACCGAGGGGCAGCTGGGAGGCCGCGCCGCTCGTCCTCGTCGGCGACGACGCCGCGCGGCGGGTGCGCGGGGCCCCGCGGCGACGAGGGGTGGTGCTGGTCGGACACGACCAGGACGATTCCGGGGTCTGGCGGCGGGCCGTCGAGATCGGCGCCGACCACGTGCTGATGCTGCCCGACGGCGAGCAGTGGCTGGTGGACCGCATCGCCGATGTGGCGGAGGGCGTGGGGCGGCCCGCCCTGACGGTCGGCGTCATCGGCGGCCGGGGCGGGGCCGGGGCGTCCACGCTCGCGTGCGCGCTCGCCGTCACCGCCGCGCGGGAGGGGATGCGCACGCTCCTGGTGGACGCGGATCCGCTGGGCGGCGGTCTCGACGTGGTGCTCGGCGGGGAGACGGCCGAGGGACTGCGCTGGCCCGCGTTCGCCGCCTCACGCGGACGGGTCGGCGGCGGGGCCCTGGAGGAGTCGCTGCCCGAACTGCACTCCCTGCGGCTGCTCAGCTGGGACCGCGGCGACCGCGTCGCCGTACCGCCCCAGGCCGTGCGCGCGGTGCTCGCCGCGGCGCGGCGCGGGGGCGGCGCGGTCGTGGTCGACCTGCCGCGCCGCGTCGACGAGGGGGTCGCCGAGGTCCTCGCCCAGCTCGACCTCGGACTCCTCGTGGTTCCCGCGGAACTGCGCGCCGTCGCGGCGGCGGGACGCGTCGCCTCCGCCGTGGGGATGGTGCTGCGCGACCTGCGGGTGGCGGTCCGCGGGCCGTACGCGCCCGGTCTGGACGACCGCGAGGTGTCCCGGCTGCTCGGCCTCCCCCTGGCGGGGGAGGTGCCCGTCGACCCGTCCCTGCGGCGCCCGCACGGGACGGGGCGGCCGCCCGGGGCGTCGGGCCGGGACCCCCTGGCCCGCTTCTGCAAGGAGTTCTGGGAGCGGGTGCTGGTGGAGGCGAGGGCGGCATGAGGGGGACGCCGGTGACCGGGGCGGGGATGCCGCCGGGTCTGCTCGACGGAGTGCGGCGGCGGCTGGCCGAGAGCGGGGCCGAGCCGACGCCCGCGCGGGTGGCGCAGGCGCTGCGGGACCAGGGACGGGTGCTCGGGGACGCGGAGGTGCTCCGGGCGGCCGAGCAGTTGCGCTCCGAACTGGTCGGCAGCGGGCCGCTGGAACGGCTCCTCGCCGACGCGTCGGTGACGGACGTGCTGGTGTCCGCGCCCGACCGGGTCTGGGTGGACCGGGGCGGAGGGCTGGAGCTCACCGACGTCTCCTTCCCCGACGCGGTGGCCGTCCGGCGCCTCGCGCAGCGGCTCGCCGCCGTGGCCGGCCGGCGCCTGGACGACGCGCGGCCCTGGGTCGACGCGCGCCTCCCCGACGGGACGCGGCTGCACGCGGTGCTGCCCCCGGTGGCCGTCGGCTGCGCCTGCCTGTCGCTGCGGGTCGTCCGGCCCCGCGCCTTCACGCTCGACGAACTGGTGGCGGCCGGGACGGTGCCGCCGGGCGGGGACCGGGTGCTGCGGGCGCTGCTGGACGCCCGGCTGTCGTTCCTCGTCAGCGGGGGCACCGGCAGCGGCAACCCCAATCTACCGCTACAACACCACTGGATTGATCTTGCTTGGAAGGGTGGGCACTGGCGCCCACCCATGGCCCTGACCTGCGTTTTTGCGGGCCGATTCGGCGTGTCCGGTGATCACCTTCGAATCGAAGGTGAGCGCGAAAAAGCGGCCCCGGCCGGCATCGGCGTACCGGTCGGGGCCGCAGTTTCCGCCCGCCCTCAGAGCACGGGGCCGCGGGGTGGGCGGGGCTGGTGGCCTCCGTTGGGTGGGCGGCCCGTCCCCGACGGGGGGCAGGGGGCGGGCCGCCCGGTCCCGCTACCGGCCCGGCCGGCGTACTGCGGGCCGGGAGCGGGAGTCAGTGGACGCAGCGGCGGATGTGGACGTTGCAGTCGGAGACCCGCGTGAGGTCACCTGCCTGCCGGGCGGTGTCTCGCCTGCGGGCCCAGGCCTGGCAGTTCTTGCAGCCGGGCGCGGGCACCGCGTCGGGGAGCGGCAGGCCCAGGTGCACCGGGCCGTCCATCGTGAGCCCTCTCGTCGTCACCGGCGGGCCTCCCGCGGGTGGACCTCGAGGGCCAGGGCGCGCAGGGCCTCCCGGTCGTCGCACCGCTCGCCGGCGTCGCAGGTCCGGCACCGGCGGGGGTGGAGGCTGACGATGCGGCGGGCCTCGGCGCAGACGCACGGGGTGCAGCCGCGGGGCCAGATGCGGGTGCCGTCCGGCGCGGGCCGCTCGCCGAGGTCGCGCGCGGTCTCAGCGGTGAGCGGCTGACTGCACCAGACGCAGACGGCGCCGCGGCGCTGCTCGTCGGAGAGGCCGAGGAACTGGGGCAGCGGCAGCATGGGCAGCGCGCTGCTATCTGTCCGTAAGGCGGTGGAGTACGTAGGCTCTGGCACGTCGACGCTCCTTGTCAGCGTTGGCCATGCCCCCGGACCGGTCGCTCGGTCGCGGGGGTCTTCTCGTGCTGAAACTACTCCGCTTGTCAGCACTTGTCAGGTGACGTCACATGACGAGAAGCATCGTCGTATGCCTCCTACGGTCGATATATGACCGTGGACCTCGACGGCCCGGACCCGCTGTACGAGCAGATCGCCGCGGTCCTCGCTGCCCGCATCGCTGACGGCACCTACCAGCCGCGCCGGCGCATCCCCTCCGAGGCGCAGCTCGTTGACGAGTTCGGTGTGTCCCGGCCGACCGCCCGCGCCGCGGTGCAGCTGCTCGTCGAGCGCGGCCTGGTCCGCACCGTGCGAGGCAAGGGCTCCTTCGTGGTCGACTCCCCGCCCCGGGCATGACGAAGCGCCCCCGCCCTCCCCATGAGCGGGGAAGGCGGGGGCATACGGGCGGCGGGGTGAAGTCGTCCCGGGCCGGCCTCCCACGACGGGGCCGGTCCGGGACTCACAACCCGACGTCGTGCAGGTACGGCCGGGCCTCGTCGGGCACCGGCTGCGGTGGCGGGGGCGGCTCCAGCCGGGACTGGCGCGCGAACGCGACCAGGGTGCGGAGCCAGCCGGCCAGGTACCGGAGGGCGACGTCCTGGGCCGCGAGCCGTTCCCGGTCCCGCTCGGCGTCTTCCTCCTGCTCGTCGATCCTGCGCTCCAGGCGCTCGATGTGCTCGCCGAGCTTGTCCGTGACAGCGGTGAAGTCGTCCCGGCGCTCGGCGCCGCGCGGCCGGCGTGGCTGGCGGCGGCCGATGACGACCTGGGCGATGCCGCCGACGGCGGTGACGGCGGCGACGGCCAGTGCGCTCAGCGCGGTCAGCATTTCAGGGCTCACGGGGCGGCTCCGATCGTGCCGGGGGCGGCTCTTCCCAGCCGACCGCCACAAGGCACACGGCTCCGAACGCGCCGAAGATCATTGCGACGACCCACCCGTGGGGGGCCTGGTCCAGGGGCCACCACGAGAGCAGGTACGCCATGGCCCACGGCATGGACACCAGCCACACCGCGAGGAAGCCGGGCCAGTCCCGGCGGGGTGGGAGCCAGGCGCAGACCAGGGCGAGCACTCCCGCCGTGATCCACACCCAGCCCCAGAAGTCGAGCGGGCACAGCTTCAGCAGCAGCGCCAGCCCGTCCTGGTCACCCGTCGGTTGGACGATCTGCCCGGAGCCGTAGCCCGTGGCGACGATGCCCTTGCAGGTGAGGAGCGCACCGCGGCGGCCCAGACGTCGGGTGAGCCGCCGGACCGCCGCCCGCATCAGACGCTCCTGACGACGCTCGCCGGGTCCTTGCTCGCGGGCAGGGTGGACGCGGTGCCCTTCCGGCCGACCCGCTTGGCGATCCAGGCCTTCACCGACGCGGCGGCCAGCGCGACGGGGGCGGCCCACCACACTGGCAGGTCGCCGAGTTCGACGACGACCAGGCCGAGCGCGGCCTCGGCCCCGGTCCACCCGGCGCGCTCGCCGAGGTCCAGCAGGAACTTGCTGTCCATGGTCAGTCCTTCACGTCGAAGCCGTGCCGCTTGCCCAACTGGACCAGCGACGTCTTGCCGGGGATGCCGTCGGCGTCGTTGCCGCGGTAGCCGAGGTGGCGCTGCCACGCGCTGTACGCGGCGATGGTGGTGGTGCCGAAGTGACCGTCCGAGTAGCGCTTCGAGAGCAGGCCCTGGTCGACGAGGGCGGCCTCCACGGTGCGCACCCCGGCGTAGGTGACCGGCTGGCCGGACGCGCGCGGGTTGGCGCGGGCGGCGGCCACCAGCTGGGACAGGTCGACCACCGGCCGCCGCGGCGCGGGCAGGGCCGGGGCCGGGGCCGGCGTCTTGTTGCCGAGCCGGTTCCCGACCCGGCCGCGCATCGAGGACATCGTGAAGCCGCGCGGGTCGACCTTCCCCGGCTGCCACTCCAGGTGTCCGATCACGGACCGCTCGTTCCAGCCGTGGTACCGGCACACCGCGGCGGCCGCGCGTTCGATGGCCTCCAGTTGGACGTCCGGCCAGGGGTCGGTGCCGTCGCCGAGGTTCTCGCACTCGAAGCCGTAGAAGTGCCGGTTGCCGTCGGTGTTCAGCTCGTTGTCCGCCGGGAGGGGCTGCTCGGCGATGACGGCGCGCAGCACGTCGTCGTCGCCCAGTCCCGCGTGGTTCGCGCGGCCGTAGCCGACGAGGTGCACGCGGCCGTCCTTGGTGATGACGCCGTGGCACAGCGGGCCGGGCAGGCCCGGGTAGCCGCGGCGGCAGAGGTCCACCGTGTGAGCCGACCCCTTGGTCACGGTGTGGTGGATGAGCACGCCGTGCATCGGGCCCCAGGGGCCGGCGTGGTTGCGGTGGTGGGCGCGCCAGTCGCCGACCTCGACGACGTCCAGGCCCTCGTCGAGCAGGGCCCGGAGGAAGGAGTTCGCGGACATGGGTGGTGCCATGGGTCCTCCAGGGCATGAAGAAGCCCCGGGCCCGGGCGGGGCGCGGGGCGGGGACGGTACGGGGGCGGAGTCAGTGGCTGTGGGGGATCTGCAGGGCCCGCCAGATGGTCTCGTTGGGGTAGCCGGCGTAGGTGCCACCCGGGGAGCCGCATGTGACGTGCCAGTTCCCCCACGCGTTGAGGTCCGCCTGGCCGATGTCGGCGGTCACGTTGAAGCTGCCGGCGCCGACGGCGACGAGCCGCTTGCCCGCTGCGGCGACCAGCGGCGAGGTGCGTCCGATGCGGAAGAAGTCCTGCCCCGGGTAGGGGGCGTAGGTGGCGGCCGTCCCGGACGACGTCTTGATCAGGGCGGGGTCGTTGACCCAGTTCGGGTCAGCGGTCGCCATCGGCGAGCAGTACCGGGGGTAGCCGTAGCCGTACACGGCGGCGTCGGCCCGGTTGCGTACCCGCAGGTAGACCCCGTCGCCTTCGGCGCCGCCGGTGCTGTTGGTGTTGCCCTCGATCGTCCAGATGCGGGTGGCGTCGTACTGGTAGACCAGGCCGGTGTGTTCGTGGCCGTTCGCCCCGAGCATGACCTGCGCGCCAAGGGCTGGGTACCAGCTCCACCGGCCCCAGCTCTGGTAGGTGGTGATGGCCGTGCTGCAGGCCGGGGTCTGCGGCATGATCGTCACGTCCCCGGCCCGGTGTGCCAGCCACAGCAGGAAGATCACGCACCACGACTGGCCGTCGAACCCGGCCATGCCGGGTGTCTCCTTCGCGTACTTGTTCAGGTTTGTCCAGGTGCTTCCGCTGCGGTCCTCCTGGTACTTGATGGCAGCCTCCTGCTGCCCGAGGGTGATCAGGGTCTGGGGCGCGATCGCGGCGGGCACGGGGGCCTCCAGGGTTAGGACGGGTCGAGGATGCGCCAGCCGACCGTGGACGTGTCGGTCGCGCTTGTCGACTTGATGACGAACGAGGTGCCGGCCGTGCGGGCGTTGACGTAGGGCGCGCCGACGGTGCCGCCCGGCGTCTGGGTGGTCAGTACGACCACGCTGCTGGCGGTGATCGCGGTGGTGGTCACGGTGGCGGTGCCCGCCGCTAGGACGGCGGTACCCATACGGGCTGCGGTGCCGCCGCTGGGGACGACCGTGCGGCCGGCCAGGACCACGGAGCCGTCACCTGGGTCGACCCGGGTGACGGTGCCGGACAGGCTGTTCGGCCGCACAGCGGTCAGGCCGAGCACCGTGGCGGTGGTGCCGGTGTCGGTACGCAGGCACGTCGTGGCCGTCGGCACGGGCGCCGCTTCGGTCACGCCCGACAGGACGACGCCCTTGGCTCCGCCGGTGAGCCAGATGCTGGTGCCGTCGGACTCCTGCGTGGTGAACCCAGTGATGGTGGGTCCGGTGCCGCCGTAGACGGTCAGGCCGGTGGTGCACTGCTCGGCGCCGCAGCCGGTGAGGGCGACGGACGTGCAGGAGTCGAGCCGGTACCCGGCCGGTGACTGCTGGACGGCGCAGGCGGTCAGGCTGGTGTAGGCCATGCCGTCCAGCCAGTACCCGGTCGTCACGCAGCCCTCGGCGCTGCAGCCGATCAGGGAGGTGGAGGCGCCGCCGAGGACGGTGTCCTGCGGGGCCTGCAGGTGGAACCCGCTGCCGCCGCAGGTGCGGACCCGCACACGGTGCAGGATGCTGCCCGCCAGCTGGTGGCAGAACACCCCGTCCCCGCCGAAACTCTGGATCATCATGTCGCGCAGGGTGATGCCCGAAGTCGCCGGTGCGGAGAACCGGGTGAAGCGCACGCCGCTACCGAACCCGCGCCCGGGCCCGGACAGCTGCAGTCGCTCCAGGGAGATGCTGCTGACGTCGGTGCCGACGATGCAGTCGAGGTTGGGGTTCGTCGACTGCAGGATCGACACCCGTTCACCTGCGCCGATCGCGTTGACTCCGCTGGCCCAGGTGAGTGCCGCGTTCAGGATGTAGCGGCCCGCCGGGACGTACAGGGTGCCACCGCCCGCCGTCGAGGCCGCGGCGATCGCCGCCTGGATCGCGGGGGCGTCGTCGGTGACGCCGTCGCCTACTGCCCCGTAGTCCCGGATGTCCAGCCAGTCCAGGGCGGCACTCCCCGACGAACCTCCGCCTCCCCCCGTGGTGGGGAGGTTGTGCGCCTCGATCCACACGCGGGAGGAACCGCCGGCGTCCGCCCACATCCCGGTCACCTCGTCCGGGCCGAAGAAGCGGGGCAACGCCCCGTCCTCGGTGGCTCTCACCGACGTCATGGGGGTGCCGCTCGCGTCCTGCAGATCGGTGTACTGGGTGCCGTCGGTGGGCGAGTCCCAGAAGGTGATCACAGCGCCGGCGCCCACGGTCCAGACTCCACCCGCAGGGGTCACCACGTAGTCGGCGATACCCGCGCCGTATGCGTGCCTGGCCATATCAGCCCACCCTCGCCCACGAGACCTGGCCGGGGAGGACGACGTCGCCCGTGGTGAGCTGCGGGTGCGTCGTCAGCCACACCTGCCCGGGCCTGTTCCGGTCGTTCGCCGCGTAGATGGTCACGTTGCCGATCCTCACTCCAGTGATGTAGGCGATCACTCGGATCGATCGCGTCGGGTGCCGGTAGGCAGCCGGGATCAGGACCGGCAGCCGGGACTCGGTGGGCCCGGCGAGGGTGCCGCCCGTCCGCTCGAAACCGCCCATCCTCAGGTGCACGGCGCCGGCCTGGTAGTCGAGCACCGACTCGGCCGTCGTCTTCCACCCCGACACGGTGGAGTCGACCACGTGCCAGCTGCTGTTCTCGTAGACGGTCTCCCAGGTGGACCCGGACCAGACACGGACCGTGCCGGTGTCCGTCTCGTAACACATCTCGCCGCGCACCGGGTTGGGGTTGCGGGTGGTCGACGTGCACGGCCGGGTCCGGGCGCCCACGTACAGCTCCTCGCGGGTCACGGATACCGACGACGCCCCGTTGGGGACCGTCGCCCGGGCGAGGGGGATCTCGTAGACACTGCTGTCGCCGGTCGACTGCACCAGCGCCGGAGCACCGGCCCCGGGCGAGCCCTGCTTGATCACGGCGCGCACGGTCCACGTGGACCGGTCGAGCCGGAGCACCACCCGGTCGGTGCGCGGCTGCCCGCCCGTGTTGGCCGGTATGGGGAGGGTGTCGCCGGTAGGCCCGGACGTCCAGCCGTGACCGCGCAGCGACGCATGCACGTCCGCCCGCACGTTCACCGTCAGGCCGACGCCCGCAGTCACGACCGGATCGTCAGCGGGGGTGCCGTAGACCCCGTCGTCGGAGAACCGGGCGGCGAGCCGCTCGTACTCCAGGTCGGTCACGGCCCGGTCGTTGTGTCCTGGGCTCGGCCACGACTCTTGCGCCACGGCTATCTCCCTCTCGCTTCGATCTGTCCCAGGCGGTAGGCCAGGTCTCGCACTGTCCAGACCAAGCGGGACGTGGTGGTCTTGTCGTTGTTGCCGATCACGGAGGTGACCAGCTCCCCCTCGTCGGGGGTGGCCTCGAGCCGGATGGTCTGCACGATGTCGGAGATCTCCAGGCCGGTGGGCAGGACGACGGCGACCTGGTCGCCGAGGCCGTAGTCCCGGCCGGCCTTGAGGTCCTCGGTGTCCACCGTCACCGTGGCCAGCGACGCCTGCGGGTTGTCGTTGCCGAAGGCGAGCAGTCCGGCCTGGGTGAGTTCGCCTTCTGAGTCGTCCTTGCCGGACTGCTCGATCAGCTTCTCCACCCGGTACCAGTCCGCGGCCGCGCCCGAGGTGACCTCGACGTAGACGCGCTGGTTGGCCGGCTCACCCTCACCCGCAGGATCGGCGGGGTCGTTGCCGCCCATCACGAGCTCGGACGTGCCGGTCGGCGCGCCCATGGTGAAGGCGACGGAGCGCAGGTTGCCGAGCCCGTCGGAGAACCGCGCGGTGCTGGTGCGGTCGGCCGGGGCGTACACCCCGAACCGGATCTGGTCGCCGACCTGCCGGGTACGGAAACCCAGTCCGTCGGACACGGCGGCGGTGCGGCAGGCGTCGAGCAGGGGCTCGAACCGGGTGGAGACGGTGCGGGTGCTGCCGACGCCGGCCACCGTGTCGAGGACCAGCTGCTCGATGCGGCGGGCGGCCAGCGCGCCCGGCCCGCAGTTCTCGTTCACCAGCGTCCGGATGATCGTCTCCGCATTCGCGGTCAGCTTGCGGACGACGTCGCTGGTCCTGGTCTGGCTGGCGAACGTCTTCGTCGGTTCGGGGTAGGTCAGGTACCCGGCGATCCGTGCCAGGTCGTCGGAGAACCGCACGGTGACCGTGCCCACGCCGGCGTTCTGCGCGAGGTCCCACGCGTAGTCCTGCGGCTGTTCCATCGGCCCGGCGCACCAGATGCTGCCGTCCCTGATGACGACGAGGCGGTTGCCGGGCTGCAGCAGCTCCATGTGTTCCGGGTAGGCGGGAACGGCCACCGCCCCGGCCGCGGGCGCGTTGAAGTTCAGCTCGCACTCCAGCTTCGTCCACCCCGTGATCGGGTCACCAAGGACGTTCAGGTTCTTGTCGGTGACCAGGAGCTGGATCGCCACGGAGCCCCCTTCGTCATGCCGTCTCGTACCGGGGGTAGAACGTCAGGTCGACGGCGCTGCCCGCTTCGGCGCCGTTGAGCTGGAACGTCACCGGCGTCTCACCCGGGGGCAGGGACCACAGGACGGCCTCGGGCCAGTTCAGTCCGGCCACGAGGTTCTCGCCGGTGCCGGACCGCACCCGCGGCGGGTCGGTCGACACGGTGACGGTCTCGCCGGCCAGGAGCGGGCCGTGCGGGGTGGCCGTCATGTCGAGCGTGAAGGACTCGCCGGTGTCGTCCCGCGTGAAGGTGATCGCCGACGCGGGGCCGGTGATCGTCCACTCCGGCCACACGTCGGCGTCGCCGGGGTTGGACACGGTCGTGGCGCCGAGGACCTGCGACGAGGACACCGACGGATAGGGCACCAAGTAGTCCACCTGCGTGCCGGTCTCCCGGTGCACGGTCTGCGGCTGGACGTCCACCCAGTACGGGTCTTCGCACCACAGGGTGAGCACGGCCGAGTCCCAGGTGATGCCGGTCGCCGTGCGCCCCTGCCCGTCCCAGCCGGAGCTGTAGAACACCTCGATGCGGCGGGCGGTGCCGTCCGGGCGTGCCACCTCCAGTACGCCCGGCACCGGCCGGCGGTCCGGCCCGGGCCGCAGCGTCCGCAGGAACGCCCGCCCCAGGTTCCGCCAGTTGGTGGTGAACGCCATGTGGTCGGCGCCCTTCACCAGCACCGGCCACACGATGGTGCGGGCCTGCGCCTGGACGTGCCGCAGCCGCGCACCCCCGCGCGGGTGCGGGTCCGAGGTGAGCACGTAGGGTGCCGCGCCCAGCCCGGACACGCCCTCGGCGAGGGTGTACCAGTCGGCGGTCAGGTCGGTCATCGGCCACCGGGTCCCGGCCGGGTCGATGTACGTGACCGACGCGAAGCCGACCTCCGGCAGGTCGACCGGTGGCGGGGTGGTCGGCTCCTCGGGGGTGACGACCGGTGCTGTGATCAGGGGCATCTACCTGGGCCTCCCCACACGCTGCCGCGCCTCTTCCTGCCGCTGCAGCAGCCGCAGGTCCTCGACGTCGATCACCGACTTGCGCGGGTACACCTGGTACGTCACCGACGGCCGGTCCCCGCCCGCCCCGGCCACGGCCGCCACCGGAGCGGCGGGCAGGCCAGGAGGGGCGGCCCGTCCGACCGGCAGACGGCCCTCGTTCAGCGCCTCCAGGAACTTCAGCCCGTACCGCTCGACTGCGGACGCCCGGATGACGAACTCCCCATTGGACAGCCACGCCGGCACGCTGTCCGACATGGCGGTGCCCGGACCCACGATCGGGCCGCCGAACGGCAGGAACTGCACGTCGCCGCCGTTGGCGTAACGGCCGACCGGGCCGCCCTGCGCGGACCGGAGCTGAGAGCCGTGGGACCCGCTCCTGCGTGCGGCGCTGCCGTCGCCCACCACCACATACCGGGTGGTGACCGTGACCGTCCTGTCCTTCAGCCGGGACAGCTGGTACTCGGCCTGCTTGATCTTCCGCTGCAGGTCGCTGATCTCCGCACGCACCGCCGCCTTGCGGGAGTCCGGCACGCTCTTGAGCCGGGCCTTCGCCCGGTCGAGCTTCTCCTGCAGGTCCTCCATGTTGCCGCGCAGCTTCGCCGTCTTGTCCGGCGTCTTCAGGATCTGGTCCGCCAGCGCCCGCGCCTGGTCCCGGTTCAGGCCCATCTGCTGTGCGTTCTTGATGAGCTGCTCACGGCCCCGGGCGTAGATCCCGTTGACCGTCTCCCACGACTCGCCGTTCTCCCGTGCCGCCGCCGCCGCTTCATCGGTCTTCGCCGCGAGGTCGTTCAGGGCGGTTGCCGCGGTGCGCTGCTTCTCCGTGTTGACGACGAGCTTGCCGCCCTGCATGTCGAGGACGCCGGCGTTCTCCTGTGCCGCCTTCGTGGCCGCGTCGATCGCCGCCTCGAACCCGATCATCCCCGACAGGCCCTGTCGCTGGACGTCGTTGAGGGCCTGGATCGACTGGCGCAGGCCGTCGGCGCTGGCCTTCTGCGCATCGAGCCTGCTCTGCACCTGCTGCGCCTGGGCGCCGAACAGGCCCATCGACTCGGCTGCGAGCTTCTGCTCGAAGGCCTGCGCGGCGAGCGCCTCCTTGTAGTTGTCGAGCTTGCCCGTGAATTCCTCGAGTTCCTCGGCGTTCATGCCTTTGGTCATGGCGGCCAGCGCAGCCGCGGCCTGGTCGGCCTTGCCGCTGCTGACCAGGCTTGCCAGGCCCTCGTCGATCGAGTCGATGCTCTGGGTGAACTCCTCCATGGAGTCGCTCGCGTCGAGGATTCCGTTGGTGACGTCGGCGCCCCAGTTGTTGATGCTGTCGGCCACGCTCGGGTCGATGACCTTCTGGAGCTGCTCCCGGAGCTTTCCGAAGTCCTTCCCGAACTGCTCGGCCACGTAGCCCGTCGCCTTGCCGGTCCGCCCGAGTTCACCCAGCGAGGTCGTCAGCTTGTCGACGTCCAGGGACGCTGGCTCCCCGGCCTGCGACAGCTCCGACAGGGCGATGACGAGGAGCCCGATCCCGGTACCGGCCAGGGCTAGCTTGGCGCCCTTGGAGAGGGCTCCGATGGCGGCCGTGGTGGCGAGCAGCGGGCCGGGGGCCCCGGCCGCCGCCGCGCGCATCGCGCCGATTTGCACGCCGAGCGCGGCCAGGCCGGCGCTGATCGCAGCACCGCCGGCCGCCGCGAGCTTGACCGCCTTGACGGCGATGGCCAGCTGCAGCAGCACGGCGATCGCCTCAGGCGGCACCGCACTGACGATGCCGGACAGGGCGTTGATGACATCGAGCATGCCGACACCCACACCGGAGCCCGCCTCAAGGACGTTCAGTAGGGCGTCGGCAATGTTCTCCAGCGTGTCCCCGACCAGCGGGCCCGCCTGCTGGGCGTAGTCCCACCACTGCCGTAGGGCGCCGCCGTTGAACTCGCCGGACTCCAGCTTGGACAAGAAGATCGTCAGTCGGTCGATGCCGTTGTCGAGGGTCTCGTTCGTGAACTGGGTGAACCGCTGGTTCAGCGCATCGAACCCCGGCGTGGAGATCGCGCCGCCGACGAGGGTGATGAGCCGGTCGAACTGCGTGGATGCGCCCTTCACCAGGCCCGTCGTCTTCGGCAACAGCGCGTTGGCGACGGCGACACCCTTGGTGAACGGGCCCATCACGTCGTCGGCCAGCGAGTCGGACCACTCCTGGTAGGAGTCCTTCAGCAGACCGACGGCGACCGCGGCCCTCTGTGTCGCCGGGGGCATCTTCTCCAGCTGCCGCTGGTACGCCACCTGCGCCTCGATCGCCTTCTTCGAGGTGGCGCCCGACTCGGCTACGGCCTCCTCGTACTTCTCCTGCGCCTCCAGGGCCTCCCCGATCGCGACGATCTGCGGGCCGAGCGCGAGCGCGTAGGCGCCGGCCGCCACGCCGACCGCGCCGAGCTGCCCGGCGAGGACGGCCGCCGAGCTCGCCAGGCCCGCCGCGGCCGGGATCGCCGCGGGCAACAAACTGATGAGGTTGGCCTTGAGGGACTGGCCCAGCTTGCTGGACGCGTCCGACAGCGACGTCATGCTGCGCTGGACCGTGCCCGTGCGGTCGTCGACCAGGGCCTGCGCGTCGGCCAGCGACAGGAAACGGCCCTGCAGGTCGCGCAGCTGGCCGTCGGAGTCCGCCGTGATGCCGGCCAGCCGCAGCCTCAACCGATCCGCCGAGTCGGCGGTGCCGTCCAGCACCCGGCTCAGTTCGTCCCGGCCGGCCAGCGTGAAGGTGAGACGCTCAGCCACGGCTCACCCCCTCAGCGATGCGACATGCCGGTCCAGCCAGGCGACCAGGCGCAGGAACCGGTCGACCGGCAGCCGGTCGTACTCGGACGGCTGCATGTGCAGGTAGTGGAAGAACAGCGGCTCGTAGCTCTGGATCAGGCCGCGGAGTCCTGGCGGCCCTTGATCAAGTGGCCTTTTCCCAGCGCTTCCAGCGCCTGGTCGACGTCGTCCCGGTTGTCGGCGAGCTTCCGCAGGTGCGGCGTGATCGCGTCGATCATCGAGTCCTCGCTCTTGGCCATGGCCTCCGCCATGAGGTTGGTGAGGACCTCGTCGATCTCAGCGCGCTCGATCCGCGCGGACAGGCGGCGCCGCCACCCCGGGACATCGAACGTCGCGAACTCCAGGCCGGCCTGCTTGCGCCGGCGGAACGCCCACAGCACCGCGCGCATCGCGGTCGGGTCCTGCGCCCGCAGCCGGTCCTCGATGGTCCGCCACGGCACATCCCCCATGGCCTCCTCGACGGCGGCCGCCTCCAGCGCGGACAGGTCGTCGGTGGACACTCGCTCGACGCTGCCGTCGTCCTGCCTGTACGCGATGATCACTGTGGTTCTCTCTTCTCATTCGAGGTCCCGGCGGACATCGCCGAGGACGCGTTCGACTTCGGCCCGCATCCGCGGGAGACCGGCCTGCACGGTGCTGGACCACCAGCCGGTCGGCCGGGCCCACTGCGTCGCCCAGCGGCGTCTGTTGCCGAACACCGGGTGACGGACCCTGCCCGCCTCGATGACCCAGGGCATGTTCCGCATGTCGGCGGGGAGCCGGGCCCGGTCGATCCAGACGCGGGCGCCGGGGGCGGCGCCCGAGCGGACGCTGATCCGGACCGCCCCGGCGATCGTCGACCGCAGCGGGCGCGTGGTGGGCGACGGGCCGCCCCGCTTGGTGCGGCCCGGGCCGGGAAGCTGCACCGTGCGGATGGACCGCTGCAGATCCTTCTGCAGCGGCTCGGCGGCCCGCCTGACCCGGCGGCTGAAGTTCTGCCGCAGCCGCGGGCCGCCCGCCCTGCGCATCCGCCGGGACAGCTCTATCAGCTGCCCGGTGCCCAGGATCCGAACCGAGCTGGGCATGACCGTCAGCCGCCGGCCGCTGCGGGGATGGCCACGTTCTCGGCGGGCTCCGAGGTAATGGCGAACTGACACATGATCTGCGCGGCCGTGTCGAGCTCGCGCACCTTGGCCTGCGAGGTGACGGTGACCGGGTACACGTCCATGGTCTGGGTGGGCACGTCGCCCTCGTCCATCCACACGATGAACCCGGTCGCCTCGCGCACCAGCAGCGTGCGGACGTCGTCGGCGTCCTTGCTCGCCCAGAACGTGAGGCTGGAGTCGGAGGCGGTGATCTCACCGCCGACCACCGGCGTGAAGCGGGAGCCGAGCGCCGGGGTGGGGACGGTGCCCGAGGTGGTCTGCCACCCGGACATCGCGCCGGTCTCGCCCTCCAACGCGGTGCCCGCGTCCAGCTCGGCCCGGGTCGGCGCGTTCTTGTTCGCGATCACCGGCACCCACAGCACGCGGGTCACGCCGCGCCGGTAGTACCTGACCGACGCGTTGATCGGAGTCGCCATCAGCTCTCTCCCTCAGTCCGCCGACGGCCCTTCGCCGCGGCCGTCGTCTTCTCGACCGGGACGGCCGGGGGGTCCACGGCCGGGACGCCCACCGCCGCGGCGTCCTCGGTCTGGACGTCCGTCCTCTTCCACCCCGACCGCTCGTAGTGCATCACCGAGATCTCCGGGACCTCGATCTCCCGGTCCACCTCGGGGTGCCTCATCCGCACGCTCACCGTGCGCTCCCTTCTACGTGAAGCACCGGCCGGCCACCGTCAGCAGCAGCACAGCCTGAGCGCCCTTGTCTGTCTGGTCCTGCGTCAACTGGCTCGCCTCAATGGCGGCTTCCACCTCACCGCGGCCGAGGCCGATGCTCGGGTCGGCGGCCAGCCACTCCTCGACGCGGGCGCCGATCTCATACGCCCGCACCCGTGCGGCTCGCACGTCGGTGCTGCCGGGCTGTGCGATCGCGGCGACCATCACCTGGAACTGCTCCTCGCGGGAGCGGGTGCTGAGCCCGGCCCACCCGCCGACGGTCTGCGCGGCCTGGAAGTCCCCGGCCGGGTCGCCGTCGAACCCGACGATCAACCAGTCCCGGGCGCTGCTGTCGGTTCTCTCCGGCCCGTCCGACACCCGCACATCGGCCAGGGCCGGGTCGGTCCTGCCGAGCTCGACCAGGCGGTCGAGGATCTCGGGCACTCGCGAGCCCATCTACGCCACCCCCGGGGGGAGCCGGAAGCTGTCGAGGAGCTGCATCACCCGGTGCGGGACGGCGTACCCGAAACCCGGGACCGGCTCGGTGACGGAGAAGTCATCGCCGCCTCCGGCCAGTCCGCCGCGGGTCGCGCGCTGCGTGCGCCACAGGTGCTGCAGCAGGACGAGCGCGGCCAACTTGATGGTGGGCGGCACCTCGGCGCGGCCGGCGGTGTACGTGACGGTGTACGTCCCGGCCGGGAAGCTGCCGCCGTCCGCGCGGGTGATGACGCCGGCCGGGCCGTCCACCGTCAGCGTGTCAGCCGCGTAGGTGGTGCCCGCGCCCGCCAGCGAGGTGACCGACACCAGCGGCGGGTGCAGCACGGCCAGGGCCGCCCCGCCGCCGGTCACTCTGTCGGTGATCTCCCGCTGCTCGACGACGCCCACGAAGCCCTCGATGACCGCGGGCAGCGCGTCGATGTACGTCTGCAGCTCGACGTCCTCGGCGGTGCCTGTGATGTCCAGCTGCCGCTTGGCCTCTTCCAGCGTCACCAGCGCCATCCCGTCCCCCTCCTACGACTGGCCGCGCGGCGGCGTCTTGCGGCGGGCCCGGCGGGCGGTCGTCTCGGTGCTGGTCTGCTCGGGCGTCTCGACGGGCGCGGTGCGCACCAGCTCGGCGCGCACCCCGTCCGCCCACTTCGCCGCCTCCGGGCCGGGAAGGTCGATCTCCTCCCCGGCCCGCCAGGAGAAGCCCTCACCCGCCACGCTGGTCAGCATGCGGATGCGGGCCATCAGTCGCCGAGCCCCTGGTGCCGCTGCTCGACCTCGCGCTCGGCCTTCGCCTTGGCCTCCTCGACGGCCTTGTCCTGCTCCTCCTTGAGCGCCTTGATCTCGGCGTCCGGCTCCGAGGACCCGGTGCCGTCGGCGGCCGGACCGGCGGCCACGCCGCGCGCGGCAACGTCGACGGCGGACACCGCCTGCACGGCCAGCTGTTCCTTGGCCGCGGCGATCGCCGTGTCCTTGTCCCCGATGAACTCGGGGTTGACCTGGTCCATGGAGCCGTCCGCCTTGCGGGAGGCCATGACGATGCGGTCGTGGTCGCCGTGCTCGGCGGCCTTCGCGGTGGGCTTGTTCTGCGTGACCCCGCTGTCCGGGGTCTCCTTCTTCGGGCTGGTCGCCATGAGGGCGTCCCTTCCTGTGAGTGGGCCGGAGAGCTGGGTCAGGCGGCCGCGTTGGCGTAGGCGCGGTAGGCGGCCGTGTCCTGCGGGGTGCCGTCGGTGCGCGCGAACGCGAGGAAGCCGACCTGGAGGTAGTCCGCGTACCGCTCGGCGAGGCGCAGCAGCTGCACGTCCTGCACGTCGCGGATGAGGTAGCCGGCGTAGAAGTCGCCGAACAGGATGCTCTTGGCACCGGCCGCCATGACGGGCATGTCCTGGTTGATCGTGTAGTTGTAGCCCAGCAGCCCGTCCGGGACGCCGACCTGCACGGACGGCTCCCACAGCGGCCGGTTCTGGCCGTCCTTGAGCTTCCGGGCCGCTGCCAGGGTGGCGTCGTTGAGCATGAACCGGGCCCGGCCGGAGTTGCGGTACGCGGGGTCCACGGAGTGGATGAGGTCGATCAGGTCGTCGTAGGTGACCGTGGTGGTCTGCCCGGACGCGCCGGTCTTCCCGATGACGGCGTTGGTCTGCACGCCCTCCGGCTGGGCGGTGCCCGTACCCGTGGTGAAGTGGATGTTCTGCGCGCGTCCGATCCGGCGACCGAGGACGCCGGCCAGCCAGGATTCCAGGTCGAACGCACTGTCGTTGAGCAGCTGCAGGGAAACCCGGACCAGCTTCGACGTGTACATGTACGCGCCGATGTCGTTCGTCCCCAGCGTCACGTCCTGCTCGGTGACCTGCGTGTTCTCCGCCAGGATGGCGCCCACGTTCGCGGTGTCGTCGTTCGTCGGCCACGGCAGCGTGGCGCCGGTCTCGGTCGTGATGACCTCGGCGACGTCCCGCATGGAGCTGTAGAACTCCATCGTCTCGACGAGCTTGGCCCGGAACGGCGCCGGGACCATGTAGCCGCCGGCCGCGCCGGTGGCCACGCCCTGGGCGCGCAGCTCCTTGCCGTCGATCCAGCCGGTGCGCAGCGCGGCGCGCTCCTCGCTGGTCAGCTCGGTGGTGCCTTCGCGGACCCAGGAGCGCCAGGCGCTGGCGTAGGCCTCGGCCTTGTCGGGGCCGCCGTGCCGCTCCTCGTCGGCGTCCCGGGTCACGTCGATGACCTGCGAGTAGTCGACGCTCGCGAGGCGCTGGTGGCGCTCCTCGCGCTCGATGTCGGCGGACAGCCGCTCGACGTCGGCGAGGGCGGCGTCCCAGGCCGCGCGGTCCTCGGCGGACAGCTCCGTCTCCGTGGCCGCGCGGTCCTGGAACTTCTGTGCGGCGTCCCAGGCGCTGGCGCGCTGGTCGAGCAGATCCTTCAGGGTGGGCATGTGTGCCTCCAGCACGAAGGGCCCCACACCGGTGGCGAGGGGCTGGGGGATGGTTGGTGGGTGCGGCTACCGCGCCAGGCGGTAGCGGGCGGCGAGCAGCTCCATCTGCCTCGCCTGACGGCCCCCAGTGGTCTCTCCCGGCTGGGTCGCGTCGCTGCCCCGAGTGGCCGCAGGGGCGGCCGGCTCGCGGCGGAAGTCGTTGAGTTCGGGCCGGTGCGCGGCCCGACGGTCGAACGCTCCGTCGTCGCCGCGTGCGGCGAGCGCCACGCCGACGGAGCGCAGCGCGGCGTCGGTGCCCTCGTAGGCGGGGAACGTGACGGCGCTGACCTCGAAGAGCTGCACCTCGCGGATGATGCGCAGCTCGGCCTCCATGTCGCCCTCGGACGTGGAGACGCTCACGGTCTCCCAGTCGTCCTTCACGGTGCGGAACCCGAAGCTCATACCGGTGACGTTCTTGTTCTCCAGGTTCACGACCAGGTCCCCGACGTAGGACAGGCGCGTGTCGAGGTCCGCGTCGACGGCCAGACCGATCTGGTCCTGCGTCAGACGCAGGCTGCCGGCCGACACCCGGGAGACGACCAGGCGGGTGTCGTGGTCGACGAGGAACCGGGCGTCGCCCTCGGACAGGGTCTTCGTGAAGGCGCCCGGCGCGATCTCCTCGTAGAACCCCCACGTCAGCGGGTTGCCGATCGCAGTGCGCTGGTTGAATACGGCGGCGTGGCCGTCGAAGCCGCGCACGCCCTGGTCATCTCCGGCCGCGCGCAGCTGCACCCCGGCCGTCGCCAGGGTGAGGTCGCGGCGCTCCTCATTCCTGCTGGTCATCTTCGGCGCCTTCCTCGCGGACTGGCTCGGGCTCGGGGGTCAGTAGTCGGTGCGCGGCCGCCAGGTGCCGGGCAGCGCGCGCGGCGCGGTCGTCGGGTTCGGCGTCCGCCGGTGCGGACTGCGCGGCGAGCGGGTCGCTGCCCAGCGGGGCCATGTAGGTGGGCTGCAGTCGCATGCTGCCCTCGGGCCCGCCGATCGGCGTGAGGTCCTCGAGCTCGCGGATGTCGTCCGCGGAGAACGCGCCGGTGTCGCGCATCGCCCGGTAGAACGTCGCCCGCGCCGAACTGTCCCCCCTGAGCAGCCCGCCAAGCTGGTACTTGGCGTACTGGTCGGTGCCCAGCAGCTCCTTGGTGACGCGCTGCTCGGTCGGCGTCAGCCACGTCGGAGCCAGGTCCCAGGTGACGAAGCCCTGCGCCTGCTGTTCCAGCCCGGTGCCCCACGACGTGCTCTTCTCCGTGGACATCAGCAGGAACGGCGGCACGCCGAACATGCGGGCCACCTCGACGACCTGGAACTGCCGGGACTCCAGGAACTGGCTGTCGCGGTACGGCATCGTCACCGGCTGGAACGACGCCCCGGAGTCGAGGACGGCGATGTCGCCGGCCGACTCGTACCCGGACAGCTTGGCCTTCCAGTTGGCCTTGAGCTGCGCGGCCTGCTCGGCGGTCAGCCGCTGCTCGGTCTGCAGCACCCCAGAGATCATGTTCCCGGAGCCGTACAGCCGCGCGGCCGCCTTCTCCGCCGCCAGCCCCAGGCCGATGCCCTCGGCCGCCGCACGGATCGGCGAGCAGCCGGTCACACCGTCGTACCCGAGGGCAGGCAGGTGCAGGATCTCCCGGGACGTCAGCCGCTGCCGCACCCCGTTGTCGTCCTGGACCCAGAACACCTTCCCGCCCGGGTTCTCCGGGGTCGGTGCCTCCCGGTCGACCTTCACCCGGTCCGGGCGGATCGGCCACAGCTGCACAACCTCGGCCCCGGCCCGGTTGCGGACCTTCTGCAGGTAGGCGTTACCCCACAGCAGCCGGTGCACGTACACCAGCCGCCACAGCTCGAACGGGGTCAGCTCCGGGTGCGGATCCTCCAGCAGCGCCACCGTGGTGCGGTCCCGGGTGCCCGCGGCGTAGGTGTGCAGCGGCAGTGCGGCGGCCACGTTCGCGATGACCGCGACGGCCCGCCACACAGCCGGCATGCGCATCCCGCTGGTCTCCGTGACCTGCACCCCGGACTCACCGGCCGTACCGCCCAGCAGGCTGACCAGGTTGGCGGAGGTCAGCGGCACCGCCGGGTTCTCCACCGTCGCTCGTCGCTCGAACAGGCCGAACAGGCTCATGACCGCGCCTCCTTACGGGGGGTCGGCGGCGGCTGGGCGAGGACCCGCTCGACGGCCACAACGCCCGCCAGGCCGCCCAGGATGAGCGCTGCGGGCACGTAGACGAGGGCGACGCCGGCGAGGACGGTGAGCACGAACAGGAACTCCAGCAGGTGCAGGGCGGTTCTCACCACAGGTTCGGCGCCCCTTCCTCTTCCACCTCGACGCCGAGCCCCCACCGGGCGAGCGTCGCTGCCACCAGCGGGCTGATGTCCACGGAGACGATCCGGCGGGCCCAGGCCCAGGCGTCGCCGAGCGGGCGCTTCTGTGCGCCTGCCAGGGCCGAGGCCAGGGGAGCCTGGTCCAGGTGGGACAGGGTTTGTTCGGCCACGGCGTCGAAGAACTGACCGCAGGCCGCGGCGACCTCGCGGCCCTTCGGCTGCACGATCTCGACGCCGAGGCGTTCCTCGAGGTCGGCGATGAGCGATCCGGCCGGCCCAGCGGCGTCGACGACCCAGCAGCGCGGCTGCCACTTTGCGTGCAGGTCCGCAGCGCGGTCCAGGATCCAGCCGGTGCCGGGCCGGTGGTCGACGACCTCGACGTGCGTGCCGCCCCGCCACTCGCCCGCCACGGCGATTGCCGCGTGGGACCGCTCGGGGGTCATGTCGATGGCGAACGCCACCGGATCCGACGGGGAGCTGTCAGCGGCGGCCAGGGCCCGCCAGGCGTCCTCGCCGATGACCTGCCAGGTGTCGGCCTCGTCGGACGGGTAGTCGCCCACCCCGAGGCGCTCGCGCTCGAAGATGCCGCTCGATCCCAGCGAGGCCTGTTCGTTGCGGACGAACTCCGGGGTGATCAGGTAGCCCAGTGACGGGTTCGCCTTCGCCCACGACGCCGGATCGTCCGAGCTGTCGTGGTCGGTACAGGCGGGCGGGCACTCGTCTAGGTGCGGGTCCACCGACCACTCGAAGTACGCCAGCGACGGGTCGGGCTGCCCCGACTCCAGCGCGGCGAGGGCCCGCCGGCGCAGGCGCGCGAGCTGGACCGACGGGGCGCCGATCCCGGCACTGCCCAGGTACCACAGCTGCGGGTTCTCCACCGCGGACATGGTCGGCATCAGCGCGCCCATGGCGTCGTCGCCGAGGATCATCGCCTCGTCGAGGATGTTGCAGTCCCCGGTCCAGCCGCGGCCGGAGCCGCCGGACCGGGCGATGAACTGCAGGCTCTGCCCGGTGACCAGCGTGATGGACGTCTCGGTCGTGTTGTTCAGCATCCGCTTCACGCGTTTGCGCAGGTCAGGGCACCCAAGGATCAGGGATTGGATGCGCTGGAACGCGACCCGGCTCGTCTTGAACTCGTGCGCGGAGTGGATGATCAGGCGCTCGCCCAGCAGGAACAGCCCGGCCAACTCTCTGGCCTCGATGATGCCGCCCTTGCCGTTCTGCCTCGGCACGTTGACCGCGCACTCGAACGCGGCCCACTGTCCGTCATCCCGCTCGCGCAGGCCGACGTCCAGGACGTGCTGCTGCCACGGCATCAGGTCCAGGCCGGCGTGCGCGGCCAGCTCCACCGCCTCCCGTCCGGCCGAGGACAGGAACGTCGGCGGCGCGGTGAACAGCCGGGGCCGCTGGGCGCCGCGCAACAGCTCAGGCTCGGCGAGCACGGATCCTCCCGTCCTGGCGCTTCTTCGCCAGCTCGTCCACCCGGTCCGCCTCCGCAGCGACCGGGGCGAGCTTGCGCAGCTCTGTCATGGTGGCCCGGAGCTCGCGGCCGACGTTCGCCTTCGCGGTTGCCCCGTCCTCCCCGTCCATCAGCCGGGCGAGAGTGAGGGCGAGCTGCGCGAGGCCAGGGGCGCGATCGGTGATCCGCATCTGTTCGAGCTCGGCCTCGACCGCCTCCACGTTGGTCGCCATGATCACCCCCCGGCCATCACACAGCGTCACATCACACAGAGTGACGGTCCACTAATTCGACCCACCTGAGTTCGCGGTGATTAGCGAGTACAGGCCCCGTGTAAAAAATCGGGCGACAAGGGCTTTTGGGTCGCCCGGTACCGCGCTGGACTTTTGACCCACTCTCCCCGGCCGATCATGGTCCGAACGCGCTTCGATCATGTTCGCGGTCGCGGTTCGCGCTGCGCAGCGACGCTGAGCGACGCTGCGTCACCACGACCGCGACGCCTGCGGCATGGCCTCTCGGGGCCGGCCCGCCCGGGCCCGGTACCACCGGGTGGCCACCCTCTCCATCTCGGGGGAGCGCATGGCCTGGATCCGCGCCATGACGATCGCTTCGCCCGGGTCGACCACCACGATGCGCGCCTTGTACCGCTTGTACTTGGCCAGCGCCTTGGGGCTGGGCATGGTGTGGATGAGGTAGACGTCCAGCCGGTCGAGCAGCTGCAGCGCCTCGTCGATGGCTGCGTACCGTGCGCGGTGGGCGACGCGCAGGTGCAGCGGGTGCTGGTTCCAGGCCGGGGCGCCGGGGCCGGTGAGGGCCTGGGTGATGCGGTCCAGGTCGATGACCACGTCGTGCGGCTTGGCGTGCGCGTCGATCCAGGAGCTCTTGCCTGCGGCCGGCGGTCCGGTGATGACGTACAGCACGGGGCGTCACCGCCGTGGGCAGCTCTGTCGGCCACGGCACGTTACGTTGTGGCGGCCGAAGAGGCGGCAGGCGATGCGGCGGGGTACGACGTAAGCGAACTCGCGAGATTCGGCGAGGGCAAAGCACAGCCAGTACTCCGGTGCCGTGCGGCACTCACTGGGGTAGCGGTAGCGCACGGTCACCACCTCCGTGATGCGCGCTGTGGTGCTGCCTTGGGCTGGGTGGTGCGGTTGCCGCGGCTGCTGTTGCACCGGCGGTGCGCGGGCCGGGCGTTGGCCGGGTCGAGGAGGCTGCCGCCCTTGGACAGGGGCGTCTCGTGGTCGAGGGTGAAGCTGAGCGGGTGCCGGACGTCGAGGTCGTAGCCGATGTTGTGGCCGCAGATCCAGCAGGGCAGGCGCTGGGCGCGGAGCCAGTCGACGAGGCGGCGGTAGGGGCGCCCGTTGCGCGGATTGCCGGCCACGGGCGCCACCTCCTACAGGTCGTCGCCGAGGACCTCGCGGCGGGCGGCCAGCGCCTTGCGGTTCAGGGCCCCGGTCATGCGGAACAGGGCGACGGTCAGTGCGAGGAAGCCGACGATGAGCAGTACCAGGGTGATGGTGCTGACGACGGCGATGTCCTTGGTGCCGTTGGCGATGATCAGCAAGATGATGTTGCCGCAGATCCAGGCGAACCAGATGCGGAGCTTCTCGACTCTGACGGCGGTCTGAATGTCTCTGTACTGGCTCATGCGGCCCCCACGGTGTGCTGATGCTGGCGGGGCCATCATCGGCTCTGTGGGGACCGTCTGGGTGCGTTGTGCCTGTCCTGTGACGTTGGGGGTCCGCGCAGGGCGTGCGCCAGCAGCAACCCGCACGTCGTGAGCGATCCAGGTTGGTGCCCTGCGCGGACGTCTGGGCACGACGAAGCCCCCGGCTGGTGAAGGAGCGCGGGGGCTTCGTCGTGCGTCTGTGGTGCCGCGTGCGGGCACAGTTGTTCACCGAGATCGTTGCACTTGGCCTGACCTGCGGTCAAGCGGCGGCGCGTGCGGCGCGCTTGGCGGCGAGGGCGGCGACGTCCTTGGCGGCGTACCAGGGCTGGCGCGGGGTGCCGCCGGAGCGGGTGAGCTGGCCGCGGTGGACGATGCTGCGGAGGCCGGTGAGGGACACGCCGAGCAGGCGCGCGGTCTGGTGTGCGGTGAGGTGCCCGGGCCGGATGATCTGCGACTCCATGACCCCATGATGCCCCGGGGAGGGAGGCCAGGCGGGGGAGGCGAAGGGCCCGGATCCAGCGGGATCCGGGCCTCTCTGCGGTTGCCTCCCTCGCCTCCCTCACTGGGTGTTTGTGCAGGTCATGGCGAGGGAGGCGGGTTGGGGAGCCGGGCGGGGAGAACTCCCTCGATCTTGGCGGCTCCCTCAGTCGTCTTCGGTGTCGGCGAGCCGGTCGAGGATGGCGTCCTGGACGCGGTCGCGGGAGACCATGGACTTGCCGCCGCTCTTGTACTGCTCGGCGCCGAACGGCTCCAGGGCGGCCTTGAGGTCGGTCGGGCCCCACTCGCGGTAGGCGGCCGGGTTGCGTTCGGCGAGCCGGTGGAGGACCTCCTGGGTGAGCATGCGCGGCTCGTCGCCGAGGACGGCGGCGACGTCGGCGAGCGGGTCGGCTTCCTGGTGCTCGGGCTCGGCGCCGGGCTCGACGCCGTCGCGTAGGCCCAGGGCGCGCTCGACGACGGGTGTGACTTCGTCGATGCCCTTCTCCGGGTCGCGGGCGACGTAGTGGGAGCGGATCACCTCGAACGGCTTGTTGGTGAAGCCGACGGTGACGGCGGTGCCGATGTCCTCGCCGGGGATGAGGGTGGTCGCGGTGACGCCGGCCTTGTGCTTGCCGGAGCCGAGCAGGCCGTCGTTGGCGACGTGGTCGCCGACGGCGAAGGCCACCCGGTGGCTGGTGTTGCGGGTGACGTCGCGCGGGATGCTGTCCGCCGTGGGGGAGACGGTGACCCAGATCAGGGTGATGCCGGTCTTGCGGGCCTTCTTCATCACCTTCACAGCGAGTTCAGCGGCCTCCTTGCCGTGCTCCTTGTGCATGAACAGCTCGTGGCACTCGTCGAAGACGACGACCTTCGGGCGCATCCGCGGGTCTTTCAGGGCGAGTTCCCGGGTGAGCTTGGTGTTCTCGCCGCCCAGCTCCTCCAGGAGCTTGCCCCGTTCGGTCACCTCGTCCCGCAGGCGGCGCAGGGCGCGCACGGCGGCCTCGATCTGCTCGTCCTCGTCGCCCTTGATCAGGGCGCGCAGGCGGGGCTTGAGCGGGTCGTAGTCGACGTTGTACGCCATGACGTAGGCCTCGACCTCGACGAGCGGGTCCAGGATCGCGCCGAGCAGCAGAGCGATGACCAGGCTCGACTTGCCGGAGCCCATGATGCCGCCGACCATCCAGTTGGCGGCCATGAGCTTGCCGAGGATGGGTTCGCCGCGCTGGGAGACGGCGACGGGCACGCCCTTGAAGTAATCGGCGGTGCCTTCGGTGAGGAGCGGCCAGGGCGGGACGGGCCCGGACAGGGATCCCTGGTCAGCGACCCACAGGTCCAGGGTGCCGGGGATCTTCGGCGGCTCGGTGGGCCACACCTCGACCGGCTTGCGGAGCAGGTTGTGCGCGAGGACGTTCTTGCGGGCGGCGATCATTTCGACGGTGACGCCCATGGGGAGCTGCAGCTGGGTGTGCCAGCCGTTCCCGGAACGGGTGGTCGGAGAGACCCAGCGGGGCTGCCAGCCGTCCTTGATGGCCTTGTTCAGCGGGCCGATGCCGAGGTTGCCCAGGGCGCGCAGGATGGCGCCTTCGTCGGGGACGATGTCGCGGTCTTCGGCGTCCGCGGGCAGGGACCAGGTGGGGGCGGTGTGCTGGTGGCGGCCGACGGCCCAGGCGCCGGCGAGGGCGAGCACGGGGAGGGAGTACAGCAGCGGCTCCCACACGACTCCGGCGATGAACGCGGCCCAGCCGACGAAGTCGACGACGGCCTTGATGGGGGTGAAGATGTCGCTGGTGTCCTCGGTGCCCAGGGCGATCAGCACGCCGAGCATCAGCAGGGCTCCGATACCAGTGGCCGTGGCGGAGCCGATGGCCTTGGGGGCGTTGAGGGCCATCTGCAGCAGCTCGACGCGGCGGCGGTGACGAGCAAAGCGGTAGGCGTAGGCGCGCTGCTCCCAGGTGCGCACCAGTTCTTCGTTGCCGGCGGCCTCGGCGGCGCGCATCATCCGCTCGTGGCGGGCGGTGGTGCGGGAGTCCCAGGCGCGGCGGGCGAGGATGCGGGCACCGCCCAGGGTGTAGGCGCCGTGGCGGACGAGGGTGCGGTATCCGTCGTCGGCGCGGACCTGGACGACGATGCGGCGCAAGTGGTCGATGTGGATCCGGCGGCGCGGTTTCTCAGCCTGCTCGGCGCCCGGGGCGGGCGCAGGCTGTTCGGGAGCGAACTTCAGCAGGGAGACCTGCGGGTTCGCGTGCCCGTTGACCCGCTCTGGAGCGGTCTCGGTCATGATGGGGCTTCCTGCCTCTTCTGGGGGTTGGGAAGGCCCGGGGACGGCGGACAGCTTGGCCGCAGGACGCCGTCCCCGGGGCGGATTCACTTCCTTCGGGCCGCTTCGCGGGCTTCGGCCTTGGCGATGATCTCCTCGGCCTGCTTCTCCAGCCGGGCGGTGCCCCGGCCCTTGGCCTTGCGGCGCTGGATCTGTGCGCCGAGGGCGACGACCCGGGCGATCTCGGCCCAGGACAGGGCGTCGTGGTTGGTGGCGGGCACGGTCACGCCTCCTCGACGTCGATGTAGCGGAAGGCGGCGAGCGCGTGTGCCTGCGGGTCGCTGGTGGCGTCGACGATGCGGCCGGCCTCTTCGGCGTCGCCGCGGTTCACGGCCTCGGCGGCACGGCGGGCGACGTCCAGGTCGACCGTGGCGGTCGGCGGAGACGACTTGCGGCTGAACAGGCCCATGACGGGCTCCTCTCGGGTCAGTGAGGGGTGGGTCAGGCGGGGCGGGCGGCGCGGATCTCGTCGTCGGTGGCGCCGGCCTGCCGGGCGTCATACACCTCGGCCTTCGCGTTCTCGATGGCGATCCGCGCCTTCTGCGAGTTGCGGCCGTAGGTGTTGATCGCCTCAGTGGCGGCGGCGGTGGCGTTGACGGCGGCCTGGATCGCGGCCTTCTTCGCGGTGGAGTTGAACAGGCCCATGACGGGCTCCTTCCGGATCAGGTGGGCCGGGGCTGTCCCGGCTCCCCTCACCGCCCGTGCGAGACGGGCGGATCGGGCAGCTGGTCAGCCGGTCAGCGTTTCTTCTGGGCGTCCTGCCAGATGGAGCGGAGGACCAGGGCGAGGACCGCGACGGACAGGGCGCCGATGGCGATGGCGATGGACGCGAACGCCAGGCCCACACCGCCGACGCAGACGGCGGCGCCGATGCCGAGCCACTCGCCGGTGCTGCGGCCCTGCCGGTGCTGGCAGGCCGGCGCCTGCGGCTGCTGCTGGGCGAGGAGCTGCTGGGCGGCGATGATCGCGGCGATCTGCCGAGTCAGCTCGGTGTTGTCGGCGGCCTCGACCGCGTCCCGGGCGGCCTTCTCAAGGTCGCTCATCGGATCCGCCTCCCCGCGAGGGGCAGGTGCGGGCGGGCTGCGGCACCGAGGGCGAACGCGAGCAGCAGCGGCTGGGCGGTCAGTGCGGTGACCGTGGTGGTGGTCAGGGCGGCCGCCTGCGGGGTGGTCAGCAGCAGGCCGAGCAGGGCGCCGAGGATCAGCCACTTCATGACCGCTCACCCCCGACGACCTCGTGCCGCAGCTTGGTCGCTTCTCGACGCGACAGGCCGAGTTCGTCCTGCAGCGTCTTGATGGTCACCGGCCGGCCGTTCGACCTGACCGCCTCCCGGTTCAGCCTGCGGGCCTGTCGCCGCAGGTCGGACGGGGTGAGGGTGACGGTGGCGGTGACCACCTGCCGGGGCTGCTCAGCGGGGACCGAAGCGGTCTTCTTGAGGCTCAGGTCGGAGGCCTTCGTGGGGCTCCAGAACGTCCCCGACTCCAGCGCGGGTACCGGCGGCATGACCGACCGGGCGACCGACCAGCGCGGCACGAAGGGGTTCCGCTGGTACTTCGGTGCCCCCTTGTCGATGGCCATCCCGACCGGCTGGGGGCGGGCGACGATCGGCAGCAGGCGGGCGCCGGCCGGGACCACCTCGGGCAGCGGCCGGGCGGGCAGCGCGGGCGGGACCGGCTGGTCGTCCTTGACGCGCTCCACGGTCACCTCGACCGCCGGGGCGCGGTACATGTCGGCGAGGGCCGCGTCCGCTCCCTCTCGGACGCGGTGACGCTGGACATCGACCAGGCCGGCGCCGAGCTCGGCATCACCGAAGCCGACGTGCTTCGCGAGCCGCCAGTAGCGGCGCACGGCGGCCCACCGCTTCCACTTGCCGGGGTGGCCCTCGGCGACCGCGCGGTAGAACGCGAGCTGGCGGGCGACGTCGGCGTTGCGGCGCAGCGTCTCGGCGTCCACACCGGTGCGGTAGACGACCACGCTGCGGGCGATGAACCCGAGGCCCTCGGCGGCGCCGGACATGGCGAGCGGGGTCACCGCGTACACCGCGGCCTCCCGGACGCTGCCGGCGATCGTGATGCCGATGCACGAGGCGGAGACCGGGGCGAGCCACATGCCAGCGCGGACGACGGCCGGGGAGGACATTCCGAGCATCGTGCGGCCGAGCATCACCATCGCGAGGATGAGGGTCAGGCCCTCTCCGGCGGCGACGACGCCGGCGGCGGTGGCCTGGCGGCCGAACTCGGAGACGGCGTTGCTGTAGGTGCCCCAGCCGCCTGCGGCGCCGACGGCAACCATGGCGGCCGCGGCCGCGCCGAGGACGCTGGCCTGGCCCTTGGTGAGGGTGCGGGTGGTCATCGGCGCTCACCTCGCAGGCGGGCGACCTCGTCGAGGACGCGGTCGAGGCGGCGGGCGGCGACTCGGAGGGCCTGGGCGAGGTGCCGGCCGTCCTCGGTGGCGACGGTGGCGTCGACGTCCACGTGGATGGCGAGCAGCGGTAGCGGTTCGGGTCGCTGCTTCGCGTGGGGGGCCTGGGTGATGCGGGCCTCCATGACCGTCAGGAGGCCGTACTGGGTGGTGACGGCGTCGGCGCGGACCGCGGGCCCGTTGTGGGTGGTGTCGGCGAGGTACCCGACGAGGTCGTCGTCGTGACCGCGGCACCAGGCCGGTTCGGGCACGGTGACCTCGCCGTGGTCGAGGGTCTGCAGGATGACGGTGTGGTCCCGGTAGCGGGGGTCCTGCTTGCGGGGTGCGGTGCTCACTGGCGCTCACCCGCTTCGGCGTCGAGGGCGCGGAGCAGGATGCGGAGGGCCTCGCGGGTGGCGCCGAACGCCTGGGCGTAGGCGAAGAGGTCGAAGCCGCTGGCGTCGCCGTAGGTGGCGACCATCTCGCGGGCGATGCTGATCGCGGTGTCGAGCTGGGTGGGCTTGCGCAGCTGGTCGCGGACGGCGTCGGCCGCCGTGCCGTACAGCGGCTCGCGGGTGGGGTGACTTGCGGGCGTGTCAGGGCCCGCGAAAAGATCGGTCATGCCGACTCCTGGTGTGGTCAGGATGTTCGGTAGAGGGTCGGGCGGTGCGATCGCCCCGGGTGCGCCAACACCTGGGAGCTGCTGTCCGGCCCTCGCTGTCTATTCGGTTGTGGGAGCGTCCGCGGGCGGACGCTTGCGCTGGTAGCGCTTGATCGCTTGGTCCACTGCTTGCCAGCTGCGGCCCAAGTCTCGGGCGACCTCTGCTCGGGAGCCGAGTTCCTCCACTCCTTCGAGCAGGGCCTCGGCTCGTCGCGCGGCGGCTTCGGACGCGGCTTGGTTGAGCTGCGCCAACAGCTCTTCCTCGTCGCGGACCCGCTCCCGCCAGGGCTTCGGTTCCATCGAGACGACTCTATCCAACACGGGTGTTGGATGCAATGCATTCACGCTGCCTCCTTCGGCTGGAAGTGAAGCAGCAGCAGCCAGTCCTGCTCGGACTTATAGCTGTATCCGCACCACCGGCACGTCACCCGGGTCTGATCTGGCAGGCGAGAGACGACCGCACCGCAGACGACACCGTCACTGTCGACCGCAACGCACGTCCCGAGTCGCTGCGGCCGCGGGGCCGGATCGCCGACGATCGAGCGGGCGGCCGTCTCCAGCTCCCGCGTCTCGCGGAACAGGTCCCCGGTCCCCGGGTAGTGGTCGACGATCCAGTCCAGCTCCATGCCGAGCCAGCGGCAGTCTGCGGCGAGGTCCGCCGGCGGGGGCGGCGGCGAGTGCTGCGGCCACCGCTCGCGCTGCACGTCCACCCGCCACAGCCGCATCACCTCGGCTGCCCGGCCCCAGTTCACGGTGTCGAGGACGTCCTCGTCGAGCGGGGACCGCGGGCCGGCCCCGCCGCGGGTGGCGACGATCTCGCCCCACCCGCGGCCGCGGGGCACCAGGCACTGGCCAACCTCGGCGTACAGGACCGGGAGTTCCTCCAGCCGCTTGGCGAGAGCGACGGTGTGCCGCTCGCACAGGTACCGGCCCGCGGCATCCTCGCCGCACAGCTCGCAGCCGTTCACGGGACGAGTCCGTAGCGCTGCTGAACCTGGTACAGCTCCAGACTGCGCAGGAAGTGGTCGCCGGCCGCACGGCGCCGGGCCTGGTGGGACTCGACGAGGTCGCGGCGGGCCTCGCGCATGTCGAGGATCGCGTGCCACATGGCCATGAGGTTCGCGCCGACCAGCAGGCCGGTGAAGAACAGGATGATCTCGTTCTCAGTCACGTCGTCTCCCTGATCAGAACGGGGGCTCATCGGCGGGCTGCTGCTGGGCGGGCGGGGCGGACCCCCAGCCGCCGCCCTGCTGCTGGCCGTTCGCAGGCCGGGCGTTCGCCCACGCGTCGCCGGCCGGGCCGGACGCCTGCCGCTGGCCACCGGTCTTCTTCGTCACCTTGGCCGTGGCGTAGGCGAGGCTGGCACCGACCTCGTCGACGTCCAGCTCGTACACCGTGCGCTTGACGCCCTCACGGTCCTCGTAGGACCGCTGCTTCAGCCGGCCCTGCACGATCACGCGCATGCCGCGGGCGAGGGATTCAGCGACGTTCTCGGCGGCCTGGCGCCACACCGAGCAGGTGAGGAACAGCGCCTCGCCGTCCTTCCACTCGTTGGTCTGCCGGTCGAAGGTGCGCGGGGTGGACGCGATGCGGAACTTGGCGACCGCGGCGCCGGACGGGGTGAAGCGGAGTTCGGGGTCGTCGACCAGATTGCCGACGACGGTGATCACGGTCTCGCCTGCCATGGCGGGCTCCTTCGGGGGGGCGGACCATCCCGGTGGTGTCACCGGAATGGCCCTGATCTGCGGGATGCTGGGTGGGAGGCCGGGCCCGATGACCGCGGGCCCGGCCGACTGCGTGCGGATCAGGAAGCGTTCTGCGTGAGCTTCTGCCACTCCGGGTCGCTTTCGCGGGCTTCATAAACGGCGCTGCGCACGGCCTTCAGGACCCTGCGGAGACGGGTCACGGCGTCACGGAGCGGGTGGCCGTCGGGAAGGGCGTGCAGGACGTCCCGCAGGCTCCAGTCCGCTTGGGTCACGTCGAACGAGCCGGGGCTGCGCGTGCAGCCCTTGAACGTGCCGCGGTCGAGCTGGCCGAGCGTGAGGCGGAGGTGCCGAAGGTCCAGCTGCCTATCGGTCCGGGACGGGTGGGCGATGGTGACGGTGCCAGCTTTGATGAGGTCGGTGAGGTGCTGCCGGACCGCCGGGTAGACGGGGTTCCATTCGTCGGTGATCTGCTTGGCCTGCTCGCTGGTGACGTACCGGTTGGTGATCTTGTCGGTGGTGAGCATGAGATGCCTCCTATGGGCGGTGGTGCTGGCCGCCGCGACGGCCGGGCGGGATGCTGGATGGATGGCCGGGCCCGATATCCGCGGGCCCGGCCGGAGTGTGCGGGTCAGGTGGACTGCTCGGGTGCGGGCGGCTCCTCGCTGGGGTGGTACAGCCGCAGGAAGCCGTGGTCGTTGCAGGGGTCGCCGGTCAAGCCGTCGGCGTCGACACAGACGGGCACGAGCTCGCCGTCGCTCTTGGCGTTCCAGGCAACGACTGTCCTCGTCCAGACAGTGCCGTCGCTGTCACGGTGCTCGGCGAGCCAGCCGCCACCGGGCAGCGAAACGACGACCGGCAGGTCGGCCTCGTGGAGGCCGGCGAAGTTGCTGTAGCTGTCGGCGTCGACGAGGCGGCCGGTCTTCTCGTCGACGACGAGGGCGGTCTTGTCGTCGTCCCAGGCGACGACGGGCTTGATGGAGTGATGGGTGGTGTCGGTGGCCTTGTTGTGGTGCCGGTAACGGGCCACGTAGGCGGGGCGGTTGGCGGGGATCACTGGGTCTCCTCGGTGGTGTCGTCCGTGACCGTCTCGGTCACGGTTCCGTCCGTCGTGCGGGCGGCGGCTTGGTTGCGGAGGCGTTGGGCGTGCCGGTGGGCGAGGCCGCGCTGCCGGGCGGCGTTGAGGGCTGCGCGCCGGGCCTTAGCCGCTTCGGCGCGGGCGCGGGCGGCGGCGATCTTCTCCGCCACGATGTCGTCGACGTTCACGGTTCGGTCCGGCTGGTGGTGAAGACGGGCATTGGGCGCCTCCTATGGCGGGTGGTTGACCTCGTCCCGGCGGCTTGCGCCTCTGGAGCCCCGCTGTGTGACCTCGTCCTCGTCCCACCTAAAAGAGTGGGACGAGGGACGAGGACTCACGACCTCGTCCGGGACGAGGTGGGACGAGGTGGGACGAGGTCATTTCGGTGGACTGTCGATCAGGACCGGTGTATAAAGCGGGACAGAGTCGGACAGACGACCTCGTCCCATGCCCGGGACGAGGTCAAGCGGCCTCCCCTTCGGGTGGTTCATCCCCATTTGTGGGAGCGGTTGAGAGGCTGTGGAGAGTGGCGCCACGGGGGCCCGGCTCGGTCACGATCCGGCCGGAGTCGACGAGGGCGGCGACCGCCCGCCGCACGTCCACGGCACGGCCAGCGACGCGGTCCTCGATGCCCTTGCCGGGCAGCGGCCCCGGTGCGCCGGCGAGCGCGTCGAGGACCTTGGCCTGAAGGGCGCGCATGCGGCGGGCTTCTTCGTCGGCTTCGCGGTCGTCCTCGTCGCGGACGCTCGGCGCGTACAGGTGAGCTTCGGCGTACTCCTGCGACTCGGACTTGACCACGAGGTCGGCGTACCAGTGCATGCCGCTGGAGTGCGACAGTCCGTTCTTGCGGATCTGGCCGGGTCGGTCCTTGGCGACGCGGATGGTGGATTTGCCGGTGACGCCGATGCCGAACGGACGCCGGTTCTCGAGGATGTACATCACGCCGTTGAGGCCGTTGAGCTTGTGGACGCCGCCGATGCTGTACCGGCCTCGGTTCTCGCTGGACTTGACGACGTGGTCGAGGGTGACGACCGCGGCTCCGGCGTTCTGTAGCGGCCGCAGGAGAAGCCGCCCGAACTTGGCGATGTCGGTGTTGTCCTTCAGCTCCAGGCCGAAGAGGCTCATGCCCTCGGTGACGCCGTCGACGATCGCCAGGGTGGGGCTGTGCTCCAGGACCATGGCGAGGTCGATGAGGTCGATGTCGCTGGGTGAGTTCTCGGGCCGGACGTAGTGGAAGCGTTCCAGGACATCCGCCGGGTTGGCCCCGAGGCAGAGGAGCCGACCGACAACGCCGCCCGCATCGTCCTCGAAGTCGAGGTAGAGAACGTGGTTGCCGTCGTTGATCTCCTGCAAGCAGGCGATCAGGGCGAACCACGTCTTGCCCGCCTCGGACTCGCTGGCGACGCTGTTCATGCGGCCCGGGTAGAACAGGCCGACGCCGTCGTCGCGACGGCCGACGGTGGGTTGCGGCGGCTTGTACGAGCCGTCGAGGACCGACCGCAGATCTTGGGCCGCCCACGTGCGGGGCGCCGGCTCTTTGTTCTCGGCGGGCGCCGCGTCCACGTCACCCCAGTCGACGGGCGGCTCCTCGCCGTCCGGGCCGAAGTAGGCGTCCATGGTCTGCTCGAAGTCGGTCGTCACGCCACCCACCCCCGGTCAGAGGGACGGGTGGACGCGCTGTCGAACGAGGCGCGGGCTTCGGAGTCGGTCAGGCCGACCGCGGACGCAGCGGACATCAGGCCGACTTCGGCTTCGTTGAGATCGATGAGGTTCTGTTCGGCGAGCTCGTGCGCGCGGCACGCGGCGAAGTAGAAGCGGTTGTTGCGGTCGCCCTCGGGTCGGGAGTCCATGACGTGCTGGACGAGGTCGGCCACGGTCCACATGCGCCCACCGCCGGGCCGCTGGCCGGGCTTCTCCGGCGCGGGGAAGCGGTGGCGCGGGGTTGCCCGCGGGGACGATACCCGGCGCTTCGCCTTCCGGGGCAGCAGCTTCTCGGGCCAGGCGACGGTCGGAGCGAGGTACCCCCCGCTGCCCGCCCACCGGTAGCGGCCTCCGGAGGAGTGCACGGAGGGGGCAAGCAGGATGTAGCCGTTGTGCTTGAAGTCGATGCCGGGGCCGAGCAGGCCGGGCAGGTCGAAGTCGGGAGACCGGTACAGCATGTGGAGCCCGCCGCCGCCGGTGAGCTGCATGGTGGTGCCAGGCAGGACGCCCACGCGCTTCTCCAGGGCCTGGTAGGACTCGCGGCCGCCGTTGCGCGGGTCGATGTCGATGACGGCCCAGCCGTTGAGCTTGCAGGGGGCGCCGATGTTGGCGTCGGGTTCTTCGCGCCACCACTTGCGGATCAGGTCGAGGTCGGTGGTGGCGGCGTGGAAGCCGTGGCAGGTGGGGACGCCGCACTGGCAGTCCTCGGGCCGGTGCTTGATGTACAGGCTGCTCTGCCGGTCGCAGCGCGGACAGTTTGCGTAAGGGGTCTTGTTGCGGCGGACGCGGAAGACCTTGATGCCCGCTTCGCCGTAGGTCTCGGCGGCGGCCGGGAGTTCGGCGGGGATGCGGATGCCGATCACGAACGGGGCTCTCTTCTACGAGCTGGATCAGGTGGTTCGTGGGGTGCTGGGGGGGGGGGGGGGGGGGGGGGGGGGAAACAAGGGGGGGGGGGGACTTGCTTTTGATTGGGGGGGTCTTCCTGGTCGGCGGGGGTGGGAGGGGGGCCGACTCCGT